>CAZAIE010000350.1:0-7188 GCA_964485035.1 uncultured Myxococcaceae bacterium
GGGCACGGTGGGCAAGAGCTACCTCGCCCCACTGCAGGTCGTGGGCGGCAAGCCGACCTACACCTGGAAAGTGGTCGAGGTCCAGGCCGTGCCCAGCCTGCCCACCGACATCTCGCCGCCCCCCACCACCAACCTGCCCGAGCCGTTGCAGTTGGTGAGCACCACCTCGAGCACGCGCATCCAGGGTGTTCCGGCGGTTGCTGGGACGTACATCGTCACCATCAAGGTGCTGGACCTGAACGGCTCGGAGGACAACGCCAGCTTCGTGCTCACCATCCGCCACGAGCGCGGTCTGGAGATCGCCACCTTGGCGCTCCCGGACGCCATCGCAGGCCAGGCCTACCTCACCGAGCTGGCCGCGACCGCTGGCGCCGACACCGGAGCCATCACCTGGTCGGTCACCTGCACGCCCCGCTACAACGAGAAGAACGAGCTGCTGCCCTGCAAGCAGCAGCTTCCCCCCGGTATCTCGCTCACCCCCGAGGGCGTGCTCGCCACCGCCGAGGTCGAGGGCTGCGACCTGCCGGCCGATGCGCCCAAGGGGTGCCCCGACCACCTGACCTGCAAGGAGAGTCGCTGCGTGCTCACGGGTCCTGCGGAAGACGATTCCGGACGCCGTCCGGAGAGGACGACCTACAGCTTCCTGGTCCGCGCCCTCGAGGCGAAGACCAACCGCACCGCGGTGCGCGCCCTGTCGATCACCGTGCGCGTCGACGAGCCGGTTCCGGTCCCGCCCAAGGAGACCGAGGGCTGCTCGACGGTCGGTGGGCAGGCGGGTCTGCTCCCGGCGCTCCTCGGGGCGCTTGGCCTCCTGCGGCGCCGCCGGTCCGACGCGGCTCGTCGCGGGCGCGGGGCTCGTCTCGCGCTCGTCGCCTGCCTACTCGCCCTGGCGGGGTTCGCGCTCTCGTGTGGAGACAACACCGTGGCGCTGAAGCTCGGCAAGTGCGAGGTGCTCGACGAGTACAACGAGCGCGTCGCGCGCACCTGTCCCGAGACCCTGACCTGCGACCCCGGCGACGGGGTGTGCAAGTGCGGCGGCCAGGGCGGGACCATCTGCGGCGAGGGTGGGGCGTGCAAGGGCGACGTCTGCGTCTACGCCTGTGCCGGCGTCACCTGCGACCGGGGCATGACGCTCGACCGCCTCGACTGCAAGTGCAAGTGCGGGCAGAAGTCCTGCGCGGCGAACGAGACGTGCGACGCGCTCACGCGCACCTGCTTCGTCCCCACGCTCTGCAAGGGCGTGACCTGCGCTGGCGGCATGAGCTGCGACCCTGCCGACGGTGTGTGCAAGTGTGGCACTGCGGCATGCACCGATGGCCAGGTCTGCCAGGCGGGAACCTGCGTCGCCGACCGCTGCGCAGGGGTGCACTGCAGCGGCGGGACGGTGTGCGACGCGAGCGACGGGGCGTGCAAGTGCGGCGGTGCGGCTGGGCGCGCCTGCACTTGGGGCGAGGCCTGCGGTTGCCCCACCGGCACCTCTTGCAAGGACGAGGACCGGCGGTGCGCGGCATCGACCGAGTGCGCAGGCAAGGTGTGCGAGGGCGGGACGACCTGCGACCCCGCCGACGGTACCTGCCGCTGCGGCGGGCCCGGCGGCCCTCTCTGCCAGTACGGCCAGACCTGCGACGTGCTGCGCAAGGCCTGCGTCGGCGGAAACCGGTGCGTCAGCGTCGCGTGCGATCGCGGGCTCACCTGCGACCCCGAGGACGGCGTCTGCAAGTGTGGCGGAATCAATGGCGTGAATGGCCAGGTTTGTGCGAGCGGCGAGGCCTGTGCCCACTTCCCGTCCGCCCCCCGTTGCGTGAAGCCGTGCGACCCGCGGACGCAGGGGTGTGCGACTGGGGAGGGCTGCTACTTCGACATCTTCGCTCTGGTGTCGTACTGCGCGCCCGCGGGGATCAAGACTGACGGGATGGGGTGTCGCGCGGCGATCGAATGCGCGCGCGGGTACCACTGCCAGCAGGAGCCGAACCAGACCGGGAAGTGCCGCCGGTACTGCAGCGTTCCCGACGGGACCAGCGGCTGCCCGCAGATGAACAACGCCCAGGACTGCCTTCCGCTGGACGGCGCAGGCACGAACGTCGGGGCCTGCGAGGTGACCAGCGGAGGCTGAGTCGCTTCGAGAGTTCCTTGAGAGGCTCCATCCGGTCCACGGGTGGAGCCTCTGCATTTCGTCGCGGAGACTCCATGGAGCCGGGACTGTGTCTGCTGGGGGTGGTGCACCGGGACCCGCAGGGGGAGTCGCGCCTGCTCGCCGCGCTGCGCAAGCTCCAGCCGGAGGCCGTGGGCGTCGAGTTGGCAGCGCCGTCGGTGGCGCTGCGCCGGGAGCGCGGGCCGGAGTTGCGAGCGCGGCTGGGGGCCGCCTTCCGAGCGCTCGGCCGGGACGACCTGGTCGAGGCGCTCGAGCGCGGCACGGACCTCCCGGGGATCGCCGGGGAGCTGGCCTCGGCGCTGGCAGTCCCGTACGAGCTGCGGGCCGCGGAGGCGTGGGCAGGCGAATCGGGAGCGAGCGTGGAGCTGCTGGACGACCCGGGGCTCGCGCAGCGCGGAGCCGCCCTTCTGGAGCAGGGGCTGCTCGAGCCGGAGGGCGTGAAGGCCCTGCTGGACGAGGAGGCCAAGGTCGGGCGCCACTTCGACCCCGTCTGGGAGCAGTACGCCCTGGCGCGCCGGTACTTCGGGAACGCGCAGCTCTTCCGGTACCACTTCGGAGCGGAGGAGGTGGCGCTGTTGGAGGCTCGCGCCCGGTACGTGGCGGTCGGGCTGGAGCGCCTCGCCGCCCGGTTCAGCCGGGTGGTGCACGTGGCCGGATGGGAGCAGCTCGTCGACGGCGGCCTGGGAACGCTCTGGCCGGCGCTCAAGGACCACGCGCTCCGGATGCTGGTCCCCGACCTCGAAGAGCCCTGAGGAGGCGACGATGGAGAGCGGCTTCGTGGTGGTGCTGGTGACGGCGCCTGGAGAGGGGAAGGCGGTGGAGCTGGCGCGGGCGCTGGTCGAGGAGCGGCTGGCGGCGTGCGTGAACGTGGTCCCGCGGCTGCGGTCCATCTACCGGTGGGAGGGCGAGGTCCAGGACGACGTGGAGGCGATGCTGTTGGTCAAGACGCGCGCCGAGCTGTTCGAGCGGCTCCGGGACCGGGTGGTGGCGCTGCACCCGTACACCTGTCCCGAGGTCATCGCGCTGCCCATCCGCGAGGGCCACGGTCCCTACCTGGACTGGCTGGCCGGGGCGACGCTCACTTCTTCTTGAAGAGCGCGTCGAACGCGGCCTTCGCCTTCTCGGCGTCGCTGGCCTGCTTGCGGGCGCCTGGCCCGGCCGAGAAGTACTCGCAGAAGTTGCCGCGGTGCTTGTCCCGCTGCACCTCGGCAGAGGGCTCCCGGCACTCGGGCACGGTCGAGGGGTCGTAGATCCGGCACTGCAGGCAGCAGCGCAGCTCCGCGTCGCACTTCTTGCACACGTCGCGACGGCCCAGGGGGCCAGGGAACTCGTTCTCGGCGCCGCATGAATAGCAGGTCACGAGCATGGTCCAATCCCTACCAAGCGGGTGCGTCGGCCTCAAGATTCCGACCGCTGTTCGGGTCGAATCTCGGTTCTTGTCGGTGCCGTCGGCGCTTGGCTACACTGCGCCGGCCCACACTCCCCGGAGCCTGTACTCCATGTCCCTGCGCACCTCCTGCCTCGTCGCCGCGGTCCTCGCCCTGGCGTTGCCCGCCCAGGCGGCCGAGTTCCCCATGACGGCCGAGGAGTTCGTCCTCTTCCGCGACTACCAGCAGGCCCTCACCGACGCCCGCGTCCAGAAGATGCCCGAGAAGGACCGGCTCCCCGCCATCGCTCGCAACTTCCGGGTCTCGGAGAAGAAGCTCAAGGAGGCCATCGAGAAGGGCGCAGCTCATGGGGAATCGATGGGCAAGCTCGCCGAGGAGGCCTCCCGCGCAGCGCTCGTCGATACCGAGATCGGTCCTCGAATCAAGGAGTTGAGGGTGGACACCAGCGCAGGCCATGTGGTGGCCTACGTGACTTGGAGCCTGGGCAGCCCGGAAGCGGTCGACCGTGAGGCGTGCCTGGTGGCGGCGCGGGTCACCAAGGCCAACCCGCTCGCCTCCACCATCAAGGTCGACGTCGTGGGGGCTGAGCAGCAGAAGGTCTTCGACGCCCTGATCAGCCGGGTCAACGCCGGGCGCATCAAGGAAGAGAGCATCGTGGACTTCGCCTCCACCCGGTACTTGAAGCTGTTCGAGAAGGTGAAGCGGTCCGAGTAGCGCGACCGACGCCTGCCCCAGTCCTTCTATCCCGAGCGCATTTCTGGCATCCTTGTCCGCACGCTTCAGGACATGGCCGGCGGACGTCTGTCCGCACGCGGAGGACTCATGGTGCGCAAGCAGTGGCTCGGGCTGATCGCGGTGCTGGTCGGCCTCTCAGGATGTGGCAGTGATTCGGTGACCAAGCCTCCGCCCACGACTCCTAGACCAGATGCAGCAGTGGTGGAGGTCGATGCGGGCGATTCGTCGCGTCCCGACAGCGGGGTGGTGGTCCCGGTCGGTGATGCCGGGTTCGTCGTCGATGAGTTCCGCGTCCTCAACGTCCTGGGTGACACGGCCCCGAGCGTTCAGTTCGGCGACAGCATCGAATTGACAGCGCTGCTGGTTGGCAGCGGCCTCGGCTCGGTTCCGAACGAGGCGGTCACCTTCACGCTCCAGAGCAGCGGGACCGGGACCCTGGCGGCCACCAGCGCAACCACCGATGCCGCGGGCGTCGTGCGCATGGTCTTCACGGCCACCAAGGTCACAGGGTCGGCGATGGTGACGGCGACGTCGGCGAAGGTGAAGGAGGGGAACGAGGCGAGCTGGGTCATCCGAACGGTTGAACCGGTGCGCAGCCTCACCGCTAACAGCTCCACCACCGTTTTCATCAACCCGGCGAAGTCGGAGAAGGCGATCGTCAAGCTCACCGAGAAGAACCTGCCCCTCGCTGGCGGCAAGATCGCGTTCAAGGTCGTCGCGGGGGAGCGGAAGACCGTTCTGCTGAACGGCAAGTCGGGCGACTCGGACATCGTCGTCACCGGACTGGACGGGATGGCTCGGGTCACCCTGACCGTCCCCACGGTGAAGGAAGCGTACTTTTTCACTCTCGAGGCTCGTGAGGAGTACTCCCGCCCGGTCAACTTCACCATCAACGTGGCACCGCTCGAGGAGCTTTCATGCACGAGCAACTCCGACTGCCGCCTCGGCGAGATCTGTGACACCAACCTCGGCAAGTGCGTCTCCAAGCCGGAGTGCACCGTCCCCAGCGACTGCAACAAGGGCTTCAGTTGCGAGCAGGGGCGCTGCGTCGCCGTCCTTGCGACGTGCACGACGCAGGCGGAATGCGCCAGCTGGCCCGGCACCTACTGTGACCTCGGTCTTGGCAAGTGCGTTCGCGGGTGTGCGACCAACGCCGACTGCGCCTCCAGCGCGCCCCGCACCGCCTGCGACCCCACCACCCACGCCTGTGTCTACCCGACCCAGGTCCTCTGTTCGACCGACGCCGAGTGCCCGACCAACTACCGCTGCGACGGGGTGCGGTGCGTGCCCAAAGGCTCCAGCGGGAAGAACTGTGCGACCTCGGCGGACTGCCCCACCGGCGAGTACTGCAACACCAACCTCGGCCAGTGCGTCCTGGGCTGTGAGGGCGACCTGCAGTGCCCGCCCGACAAGCCCAAGTGCGACATTACGTCGCATCAGTGCGTGGATGCGGGCTGCCAGGACGACACCGAGTGCTTCCCGCAGGTGTGCGACCTCGTGAGCGGCGTCTGCGTGGACGGCCCTCCGGCCATTCTCGATGTCAATGCTCCCCTTGGTCAGGAGTGGAATGCGGTCCAGATCTTCCACGTGAAGGGCCTGTTGCCACCGAACGTGCAGAGCACGCTCACCGCCATCGACACTGCGCTGCAGGCGGTGATGAAGGTGGTCGACTGCCATGTGAGCCAGCTCGTCAAGGGGACCTTGAAGGACATCATGGACTTCTTGGGGCTCAGCGATGCCATCGATGCAGCGGTCTGCTCCGTGGTCGATGACTACGTTCCGGACTGGTTCAAGACCGTGGTGCACATCGGTGCAGACGTCTCGAAGATCATCAATGACTTCGAGGTTCACTCTAGGATGCTCATGCAGCAGCCGGGGGACGGCAAGAGCGAGAAGACCACCGTCTCGGGCGTCGACACGTGGAAGACGGCGTACTTCTACTGGTACACCAACAACTGCCCGTCGCCCGGCGCCGGACAGCCCCCACCGCAGTGTGCGCTCGTCGAGATCGACCTGACCACCTCGAACATCCGCCCAGCCCCATCCATCTTCACGGGCCGGGTCGAGGGGACCACGCTGTTCATCGATACCCACGAGATCAACATCAAGTTCGGGGACATGGTCCGGGTGCTCATCGAGAAGCTGCTGGAATCGCAGACGGGCTACCAGACCATCCAAGAGGCCATCAACGCGGCCATCAACTGCTCCTCGGTCAGCTCGTGGGTTCAGAACGTGGTCCGCAGCATCCTCCCGGATCAGTGGGACGACCTCGCCGACTCCATCGACCTCAGCGGGGCCTGCCAGACCGCCCTCGCTGCCGCCGGCAACACCGTGGTCTCGAAGATCAACAGCCTCAACAGCAACATCCCCATGTCGCTCAATGGCAAGGCCGGCATCGTCCAGTTCCCGGGCAACACCTCCAATGTTGCCGACAAGCTGATGCCCGGCGTCTGGTACGGGAAGTTCAACAATCAGGGCGACAACAGCAAGGCCTTCGGCGAGTGGTACGCCGACCGTCCGTAGCCTCTCCTCCCGGGCGGGTGGGGCGTCCCACCCGCCTGGGAAAATTCCCGCTTGACACACCGCACCCAAGGCAAGTAAAACACGCGCTCTTTTCGAGGCAGCCAGGTCACCGGTTGCGTGTCGGCGTAGCTCAGCTGGTAGAGCGCCTGCCTTGTAAGCAGAGGGTCGCGGGTTCGATTCCCGCCGCCGGCTTGAAGCGGCGACAGGTCAACTGAATACGGACGGGTTCCCGAGCGGCCAAAGGGAGCAGACTGTAAATCTGCCGGCTCATGCCTACGAAGGTTCGAATCCTTCCCCGTCCATAGAGGCATCGGTTGGGACATAGGCGGGAATAGCTCAGTTGGTAGAGCGTCAGCCTTCCAAGCTGAATGTCGCGAGTTCGAACCTCGT
>CAZAIE010000351.1:0-7184 GCA_964485035.1 uncultured Myxococcaceae bacterium
CCGACGACTTGCAGCACGAGGAGTTGCTGGAGCTGGACCCCGAGGGCGGGGTGATCCGATTCGCCGGGCAGCGGGCGCTGCTGCTCGACGCGGTGGCGATGGGGCTGTTGCGCAAGTACCTGGTCGAAAACTTCGGGCTCACGGCGGCGCGCACGGTGCTCACCCAGTTCGGGTTCGCACACGGGTGGCGCATGGCCGAGGCGCTGGGCGCCGAGTTCCGGTGGAGCAGCGAGGAGGAGTGGCGGCGGGCGGGGACACGCCTGCCCACGCTCCAGGGGCTGTTCCGGGTCGAGCCGGGGGCTCGGGATCCCCTCTCCAAGCAGGGGGCGATGCTGTTGGCGTCCTACGAGGCGGAGCAGCACCTGCTGCACTTCGGCCGCAGCGACGAGCCGGTCTGCTGGACGCTCTGCGGGCTGACCAGCGGCTTTTTGAGCCGGGCCACGCAGGGCGAGGTCTACGTCCTGGAGGACCGCTGCCTGGGCAAGGGGGACGCGGCCTGTCACCACTTCGGTCGCACCCGGGAGGAGTGGGGGGACGAGCGCGCGGAGGAGCTGCGGTTCTTCGAGCCGAACCGCCTCCGTGAGTGCCTGGACGTCTCGCTGGGACGGGTGACCGAGTCCCTGAAGAGGGCGGAGCGCAAGCTGCGCGAGCACCGCCGCGCCCTGGTGGCGGTGGTGCGGGACGTCGAGGAGCCGCTGGGCACCATCGCCTGCAGCGCCTCGATGCGTCAGCTGGTGGACCTGGCGCGGCGGGTGGCCAAGGTGGACGCGACGCTGCTCATCACCGGGGAGAGCGGCTCCGGCAAGGAGCGCATCGCGCGCCTGGTGCACGAGGAGTCCACCCGCGCGGTGGGGCCGTTCATCGCGGTGAACTGCGGGGCGATCACCGAGACGCTGCTGGAGAGCGAGCTCTTCGGCCACGCGCGGGGGGCCTTCACCGGGGCCTCCCAGGACCGCCCCGGGCTCTTCGAGGCGGCGAACGGCGGCACCCTCCTCCTGGACGAGGTGGGCGAGGTCTCTCCGGGGATGCAGGTGAAGCTGCTGCGCGCGCTGCAGGAGCGCGAGATTCGCCGGGTGGGGGAGAACAAGAACCGCCGGGTGGACGTGAGGGTGGTGGCGGCCACCAACCGCGACCTCGCCCATGCGGTCAGCGCCGGGGCCTTCCGGCAGGACCTCTACTACCGGCTGAAGGTGGTGGAGCTGCACCTGCCCGCGTTGCGCGAGCGGCGGGACGACATTCTGCCCCTGGCGCGGGTGCTGCTGGCCGCGGCGGCGCTGCGGATGAAGCGGCGGATCGCCGGGCTCGCCCCGGCCGCGGCCGACCAGCTCCTGCGCTACGAGTGGCCGGGGAACGTCCGCGAGCTGGAGAACGCCATGGAGCGCGCGGTTGCGCTGGCGCGCGGGAGCCGCGTGGACCTCGAGGACCTCCCCGAGGAGGTCCGGCAGGCCGTCCTCCGCCCGGAGGTCGGCGGCGCCGTGCGCAGGCTCGACGAGGTGGAGCGGGACTACATCCTCGGAGCGCTGGAGCTGAACGGGGGCAACCAGACCCGCACCGCGCTCCAGCTCGGCATCGGCGCGGCGACGCTCTACCGGAAGCTGAAGCGCTACCGCGCCCTGGCCGAGGGACAGCGCGGGGGCGGTCCGGCCGAGCGCTGAGCGACACATACGTCACGCGCACTGGGCGCGAGGCTCCAAAGGACCGCGACGCGCCGCGCCCATACTCCGAGCGAAGTGGCTCGGACGGGGGCTGTACTTTCCGGGGCGGGTGCGGGCATCCTTCCGCGTTTCCAGGCCCCACGGAGAACCCCGATGTCCCGACTGATCCGCGCCCTCGCTGCCGCGGCACTGCTCTGCGTGCCGTCCGCCTCAACCGCCCACACCGTGACGCTGGATGGCGTCGGGACCGAGTGGTGGACCACGCGCGGGACCTCCTGGGACAACGGGGGGCTCATCGCCCGCAGCGCCGCCAGCGAGGGCGAGTACATCTGGAAGGACGCGACCGGGGACCAGCGCACCGACGCCACCACCTGCTCCTCGGTCGGCGCGGGGACCTGCACCGACCTGGACATCACCCGCGTGCACGTGACGGGGACGGCGACCCACCTCCACGTCTTCATCAAGACCGCCGCGGCCCCGCGGGACGATGCGCAGTTCCAGCTTGCGCTCGACCTCGACCGCGTGGCGGGGAGTGGCAACGAGTGGCTGGGCGGCTACGCCGACACCCGGGCCGGCAACGGCGCGCGCTGGGAGTACCTGATCCAGACCCGGTTCAAAACCGCGGCGCAGGGAGCGCTGCTGAACGCGGCCTACACCAAGGTGGCGGACGTGGCCGAGGCGCGCGGGGCGGACGGCGTGGAGCTCTCGCTGCCCTGGTCCGCGCTCGGCGGGATGCCGGTGGCCCTGCGCTTCACCGTGGCCTCCTTCCGCTCCCAGTCGGTCGACCCCGAGAACGTCGTCGACATCTCGGGTACCCCGAACGCAGTGGACGTGGTGAGCGACTACGGCGACCCCCGGACCACGGCGTACCCCAACACCTACGCCGGCGAGTTCACCTCGGACGACGTCGTCGACTACTTCTTCGACGTGTTCTTCGTCCCCTCCGGGGCCCAGGCAGGCGAGGTGCTCTCCCCGGTGCTGATCGACCGGTACATGGTCGCTCCGGGGACCGGTCTCACCGAGTGGGTGATGCTGCGCAACGTCTCCAAGGCGGACGTGGTGCTGCAGGGCTTCAAGGTGGGCGACCAGGACTCCCCCGACACCAACACCGAGGGGATGCTCGCCTTCCCCGCGGGGCTCACCCTGACCGCCGATCCGCTGCCGGGCTCGTACGAGTCCACCGTCGCGGTCGCCGCCTCGGGAACCCAGTACAACACCCAGTACGGGAGCTACCCCGCGGCGGAGTGGGTCAACTCCAGCGCGAGCGTCCCCGACCTCGCCGTGTTCACGCTGTGGACCACCGCCCCGGCGAGCAACTTCGCGCTGAACAACACCGCCGATCAGATCACCCTGCTCGACCAGTCCAACACCGTCCTCGACACCGCCGCCTACACCGCGAACCCGGGGAGCAACGTGGTGGTGGCCCGCACCTCTCCCGCGGGGGACACGGACACGAGCACGGACTTCGCCTCCTCCGGGACCACCTGCATCAGCAACGCTGCCTGCAACGGCGGCACCGCCGACCCGTGCAAGCCCTGCTACCTCAACGCCTGCAGGGTGAGCCCGGAGAACGCCTCCTGCGACGACGGGAGCGCCTGCACCACCGGCGACAAGTGCGTCTCGGGCGCCTGCACGGGCACCGCGCTCACCTGCAACGACGGCAACGCCTGCACCACCGACTCCTGCGTCCCCGCGACCGGCTGCACCTACGTCAACGTCGCCGCGGGGACCTCCTGCGCCGACTCGGACCCCTGCAACGGCAACGAGCAGTGCAACGCCTCGGGCGCCTGCCAGCCGGGCACCGCGCTCTTCTGCGACGACGGCAAGGTCTGCACCCTGGACTCCTGCACCGCCGGGGTCGGCTGCACGTACACGCCCACTCCCGGTGCGTCGTGCACCGACGGGAACGCCTGCAACGGCGCCGAGGTCTGCAACGCCTCCGGCCTGTGCGCCGCGGGCACGCCCCTCACCTGCGTCGACTCGAACCCCTGCACCACCGACTCCTGCAGCCCGGCGACCGGGTGCACCTACGTGAACGTCGCCGCGGGCACCTCCTGCGCCGACGCGAACCTCTGCAACGGCACGGAGACCTGCAACGCCTCGGGCGTCTGCCAGGCGGGCACGGCGCTGACCTGCAGCGACGGGAACCCCTGCACCACCGACGCCTGCATCCCGGCGAGCGGCTGCAGCTACGTGAACGTGGCCGCGGGGACCTCCTGCGCGGACGCGAACCCCTGCAACGGCACGGAGACCTGCAACGCCTCGGGCGTCTGCCAGGCGGGCTCGCCGCTCGACTGCGACGACTCGAACCCCTGCACCACCGACACCTGCGGCGCGGGGGGCTGCGTCCACACCCCCAAGGCAGTGGGCACGGCGTGCGGCGACGGCAACGCCTGCAACGGGGCTGAGACCTGCAACGCCGCGGGCACCTGTGTCGGCGGGACGGCGCCGAACTGCAACGATGGCAACGCCTGCACCACCGACAGCTGCAACGTCGTCTCGGGCTGCGTCTACACCAACGTCGCCGCCGGGACGAGCTGCTCGGACGGAAACGTCTGCAACGGGGCGGAGACGTGCAACGCCTCGGGCGTGTGCCAGACCGGCACCGCGCTCGCCTGTGCGGACACGAACCCCTGCACGGTGGACGCGTGCAACCCCTCGACCGGCTGCACGCACGTGAGTGCGGCGGCGGGGACGAGTTGCTCGGACGGGAACGCCTGCAACGGCGCGGAGACCTGCAACGCCTCGGGCGCGTGCCAGGCGGGCAGCGCGCTCGTCTGCACCGACGGCAACCTGTGCACCACCGACAGCTGCAACCCCTCGACTGGCTGTAGCTACGTCCCGGTCGCCTTGGGGACGAGCTGTTCGGACGGGAACGCGTGCAACGGCGCCGAGACCTGCAACGCCTCGGGCAGCTGCCAGGCCGGCACGCCGCTGACCTGCACCGACGGCAACCCGTGCACCACCGACTCCTGCAGCACCAGCACCGGCTGCGTGTACACCAATCGCGCCGCGGGCTCGTCCTGCAGCGACGGGAACGCCTGCAATGGGGCGGAGACCTGCAATGCCTCGGGCGTGTGCCAGGGGGGACCCGCGCCCACCTGCGCGGACACGAACCCCTGCACCGCCGACTCGTGCAACCCGGCCACGGGCTGCGTCTACACCAACGTCGCGGCGGGCACCGCGTGCTCGGACGGGAACGCCTGCAACGGGAGCGAGACCTGCAACGCCTCGGGCGTGTGCCAGGCGGGGACGGCGCCCACCTGCAGCGACGGGAACCCCTGCACCACCGACTCCTGCGCCCCGGCCAGCGGGTGCGTCTACACCAACCGCGCCGCGGGCTCGTCCTGCAGCGACGGGAACGCGTGCAACGGCAGCGAGACGTGCAACGCCTCGGGGGTGTGCCAGCAGGGCACCGCGCCCACCTGCGCGGACACGAACCCCTGCACCGCCGACTCGTGCAACCCGGCCACGGGCTGCACCTACACCAACGTGGCCGTGGGGACGCCGTGCTCGGACGGGAACGCGTGCAACGGCAGTGAGACCTGCAACGCCTCGGGCGCCTGCCAGGCCGGGACCGCGCCGGCCTGCAACGACGGCAATGCCTGCACCGCCGACTCGTGCAACCCGGCCACGGGCTGCGTCTACGCCAACGTGACCGCGGGGACGCCGTGCTCGGACGGGAACGCGTGCAACGGGGCCGAGACCTGCAACGCCACCGGGGTCTGCCAGGGCGGCACCGCGCCGAACTGCAACGACGGCAATGCCTGCACCACCGACGCGTGCAGCCCGGCCACCGGGTGCACCCACGCGAACGTCGCCGCGGGCACGGCCTGCGGCGACGGGAACGCGTGCAACGGCGCGGAGACGTGCAACGCCTCCGGGGTGTGCCAGGCAGGCACGGCGCCCAGCTGCAACGATGGCAATGGCTGCACCGCGGACTCGTGCAACCCGGCGACCGGCTGCGTCTACACCAACGTCGCCGCCGGCACGCCCTGCTCGGACGGCAATGCCTGCAACGGCGCCGAGACCTGCAGCGCGGGCGTCTGCGTCGCGGGCACCGCGCCGAGTTGCGACGACTCGAACCCGTGCACGGTGGACGCCTGCGCCCCCGGCTCGGGGTGCACCCACGTCCCCAACACCGGCGCGTCGTGCAGCGACGGGAACGCGTGCAACGGCGCGGAGACCTGCAGCGCGACCGGGACCTGCCAGCCGGGCACGGCGCTCTCCTGCGCGGACACGAACCCCTGCACCGTCGATACCTGCAACCCGGCGACGGGCTGCGCGCACGCGAACGCCGCGGCGGGGACGAGCTGCTCGGACGGGAACGCCTGCAACGGCGCCGAGACCTGCAACGCCTCCGGCGTCTGCCAGGCGGGCACGGCCCCGAGCTGTGCGGACACGAACCCCTGCACGGTGGATGCGTGCAACCCGGCGACGGGCTGCACCCACGTGAGCGCCAGCGCGGGCACGCCCTGCGCCGACGCGGACCGCTGCAATGGCGACGAGGTGTGCAGCGCGGCGGGGACGTGTGTCCCGGGCGTGGCGCTCTTCTGCGACGACGCGAAGCCGTGCACCGCCGACTCCTGCAGCCCGGCGACGGGCTGCGTCTTCGCCAGCCGGCCAGCGGGGACGAGTTGCTCGGACGGGAATGCCTGCAACGGCGACGAGAAGTGCAACGCCACCGGCGGCTGTGTCGCCGGCCCGGCGCTCGCGTGCGACGACGGGAACTCCTGCACCACCGACACCTGCAGCCCGGCGACCGGGTGTGCCCACGTCAGCGCCTCGGCGGGGACGAGCTGCTCGGACGGGAACGCCTGCAACGGCGACGAGAAGTGCAACGCAGCGGGGGTGTGCCAGCCGGGCACGGCGCTCTCCTGCGCCGACGGCAACCCCTGCACCAGCGACGCCTGCGTCCCGGCCACCGGCTGCGTCTTCACGCGGCTGGCGGCGGGCACGCCGTGCGCGGACGCCAACCGGTGCAACGGCGAGGAGAAGTGCGACGGCGCCGGCGCCTGCCAGCCCGGCGTGGTCCCCGACTGCGACGACGCCCAGCCCTGCACCGCCGACTCCTGCGTGCCCGCCCTCGGCTGCCAGCACATCCCGCACGCCGCGGGGAACACCTGCTCGGACGGGAACGCCTGCAATGGCGAGGAGAAGTGCAACGCGTCCGGCACCTGCCTCGCGGGGACCCCGCTCGCCTGCGACGACCGCAAGCCGTGCACCAGCGACGCCTGCGACCCGGTGCTCGGTTGCCGCTGGAGCAATGCCCCGGTGGGCACCCCCTGCGGCGACGGCAACCCCTGCAACGGCGAGGAGACGTGCGACGGCACGGGGGCGTGCAAGCCGGGGACGGCCACCGCCTGTGACGACGGCAAGCCGTGCACCGCGGACTCGTGCGACCCCTCGAGCGGCTGCCAGCACGTGGCCCTCGCCGTGGGCACTTCCTGCACGGATGGCGACCTGTGCAACGGCAGCGAGACCTGCGACGGCGCGGGGACCTGCACGGCGGGGACGGCGCTGGTCTGC
>CAZAIE010000352.1:0-7183 GCA_964485035.1 uncultured Myxococcaceae bacterium
GCCCGGCCACGTGGAGTGGGCCCACCTGGTCGCAGACAACCCCGACCGCGAACTCTGGCACGTCGAGAAGCTGCGGCAGGTCCAGGACGCCGACGTCGGGGTGGACGGGCTCTTCGCGGCGCTGGAGGACGAGTT
This sequence comes from uncultured Myxococcaceae bacterium, assembly GCA_964485035.1. GTDB lineage: Bacteria > Myxococcota > Myxococcia > Myxococcales > UBA5297 > CAZAIE01. The sequence goes on from CAZAIE010000352.1 coordinate 136, forward strand.
CTCGCGCGCGGCCGCGGTGCGCAAGACCTCGGGCGGCGAGCGGGCGATCCTCGTGGGCATGAGCCCCGACGGCAAGCGCGTCGCCGAGGCCTCGATGGTGGAGCTGAAGGAGCTGGCGCGGTCCGCCGGCGTGGACGTGCTCGACGCCATCGTGCAGGGCCGCCGCGACGTGGACGCCCGCTACCTCATCGGCCGCGGCAAGCTGCAGGACCTGGTGCTGCGGTCGATGCAGCAGATGGTGACGATGATCATCTTCGACGCCAACCTCTCGCCCAGCCAGGCGCGGCACATCGCCGAGGAGACCAGCCTCAAGATCCTCGACCGCACCCAGCTCATCCTCGACATCTTCGCGCAGCGGGCCCAGAGCGCGGACGGCAAGCTCCAGGTCGAGCTGGCCCAGCTCAAGTACCTGCTCCCGCGGCTCACCGGGCGCGACGACTCGCTCTCCCGGCTCGCCGGCGGCATCGGCGGCCGAGGGCCCGGCGAGACCAAGCTCGAGGTGGACCGGCGGCGGGTGCGCGACCGCATCGCCATGCTCGAGAAGAAGATCGAGCGGCTGGCGAGCGAGCGCGAGGTGCGGCGGCGGCAGCGCAACCGCAACGAGCTGCCGGTGCTGTCCATCGTCGGCTACACCAACGCCGGCAAGTCCACCCTGCTCAACGCGCTGACCCGCTCCGAGGTGCTGGTCGAGGACAAGCTCTTCGCCACCCTCGACCCCACCAGCCGGCGGCTGCGCTTCCCGCGCGACCGCGAGGTGATCATCACCGACACGGTGGGCTTCATCCGCGACCTTCCCAAGGACCTGAAGAACGCCTTCCGCGCCACCCTCGAGGAGCTCTCGGACGCCGACCTGTTGCTGCACGTGGTGGACGCCGCCGACCCGGCGTGGGAGGAGCAGATCCGGGCGGTGGAGACCATCCTGGGCGAGCTCGACCTGCTCCAGACCCCGCGCCTGCTGGTCTTCAACAAGGTCGACCGCGCCGGGCCGCTGGGCCGGGGGCTCGCCGGCCAGTGCGGAGGCGTGGCCGTCAGCGCCCTGTCCCGCGAGGGGCTGGACTCCCTGCTGGAGCGGGCCGACCGCGTGCTCTGGGCCGAGGGCAAGGCCTCGCCTCCCGCCGACCCGCCCGAAGAGTTCGTGGCTGCGCCCCAGGACCCGCTGGGGTATGAGTAGCGACTCAGAGGACCGCTCCGTATGGCCACCCACTCGCTCCTGTACCTCGTGCGCACCTACTGGAACGCCCCGGCGGACCTCTCCAAGGTCTGCCCGCATCCGGTGCTGGTCTGGGAGCCCCCGCGGCGGCAGTCCGACGTCATCGAGACCACCGACGTCACCGGCACCCCGCTGTCGTTCGAGCGCGGCGAGCCGGTGGCCATCGAGGTGGTGAAGGGCGCGACGCCCAACGGCTTCCCCTTCGGCGTCACCATCGGCCACGCCGAGAACAACGACGTCATCCTGCGCCACCACCAGGTCTCCCGCTTCCACGCCTACATCCGGGAGACCGGCGGGAAGCGGATGCTCATCGACGCCAGCTCGAAGAACGGGACGCTGCTCGACGGCGTCTCCCTCTCCCCCTCGAAGCCAATCCCGCTGCCTCCGGTCGCCACCCTCCACTTCGGGATGCTCGAGGTGGTGTACGTGGAGCCGTCGGCGCTGGCCGACTGGCTCGCCCGCCGCCTCGAGAAGGAGGGCGGGACCAACCCCTGAAGAGGTCGTCATGCCCTACTGCCCGACGTGCCGCTCCGAGTACCGCGAAGGTGTCGCGAGCTGCGTCCACTGCAACCTCCCGCTGGTGCCCGAGCTGCCCGAGGCCGACGAGGGCAAGGCCGACCGCCTGCGCGCCGCGGTGAAGGACGGGCAGTTCGGCGTCATCTTCAAGGCCGGGTACGGCGAGGCCTGCCAGATGGTGGAGTTCCTCCAGTCCCAGGGCGTGGACTCCATGGTCACCGGCGACCCGAAGTCGTGCGGCAAGGGCGGCCACTGCGCCCACTACTTCGTCGCCGTGCTCGAGGAGGACCTCCCCGCGGCGATCGAGGTCATGAAGGCCGACCAGCGGCGGCTGGTGGAGTCGGCCGAGGAATGCAAGGGCGCCAAGCTCGACGCGGTCGTCGACCTGGACGCCGAGGGGCAGAAGCAGTGCCCGGCCTGCGGTGCCGCGTTCGAGGGAACCCCCGAGGAGTGCCCCGACTGCGGCCTCTTCATCGGCGCGCCGGCGTAGCCTCGACGGCCGGAGCCCAAGACGAGGACACCCGCGACGGCTGACCGTCGCGGGCGTCGATGTCGAAACAGCCAGGCTTCGGTCAGTGCTTCTTGGCCTCGGAGGTGGGGCCAGCAACGCCCATGACCGCGAAGTTGATGTTCAGGTAGCCCGCCTGGTTGCAGGAGTACATCACCCGCTTGATGGTCTTGAACTGCACTTCCTTGTGCGCCTGGATGTTGATGTCACCCTTGAAGCCGCCGGAGGGATCGGCCTGGTGGATGACCTCGTAGCGCTTCTTCAGGTCGCGCAGCTTCTCCTCGAGCGCCGGGATGTTCCAGTACTCGTCGCGGCCCAGGTCGGCCACCAGGGCGATCTGCTCGCCCTCGAGCATCACCGAGTCGTTCGAGATCTGGACCACTGGCGCCCGGTCGATGTCCCGGCCGTTGGCGGCCTCTGGCAGCGAGATGTCCTTCGACATGAAGAGGATCTCGCCCGTCGCCGAGAAGTTCTGCAGCAGGAAGATGACGATGATGACGAACATGTCGACCAGCGGCGTGATCAGCAAGTCGGCGAAGGTGCCCTTCTTGCCGTGGGCGCCCTTGCCGAAGACCTTGCTCTTCGACAGCCGGGCCGAGACGCGCTTGCCGGGTTGGACGATGGACATGGCGTTCCTTTCCGACTAGCCGACCGCGCTGACGGCGACTTCGGGGAACAACACCGGCTGGTTGGTCGAATCCTTGAGGTTGCAGATGTCGATCACCTTGACCAGGTCGTTGTACTTCACCCCGTCCTCGCACTGCACCGTGATGTTGCGCTGGTCGGGCACGTCCGCCTTGATCTTCTTGAGCGCGCCGACGAGCGTGTTGTCCTCACACTTGTCGTCGAGCTTGTCGGTGCCCGAAGCGTGGCAGTAGACGTAGGCGCCGTTGACCTTGGGGATCTCCAGGGCGCTGCCACCCGAGCTGATGGTGAAGCCCTTGTCCGTCAGGGTCAGGTTCAGCGGCAGCGTCTTCGTCTCGGGAGGCGTCGAGCTCTCACTCGGTCCACCCGACTGCGTGACGGTCAGCCGGTTCACCTGGTTCCAGACGGCCGTCATGATGAGGAAGCTGATGGTCACCGCCATCAAGTCGATGAAAGGGACCAGGTTGATCGCGGTGTCCAGGGGCTTCTTCTTGCCCTTGCCACCGCCGCCGAGGTCCATACCGCCAGCCATCGTGTCCTCCTAGGGCCTCGCGGGCGTCGCCGCCGCGCAAGCTCCCCGCGCGCCGCCGTCGGGCCGCGCGCGAGGGATTCTGGAGCTTCAGACAGCGCTCCGGGCCCCGCGTTCACCGCGGAGCCCGACCGTCGGGTTGCCGGGACTACTCCTCCGCGGCGATTGCCTTCCCCTCGGGCATGCGCAGCTTGTCCTTGTTCGCGATGACCAGGTTGAGCAGGCCGACGCTGGACTCGTTGATGTCGTCCAGCATGTGCTGGGTGCGGCCCATGAAGAGCGAGAAGGCCACCAGGCACGGGATGGCGACGATGAGCCCGAACGCGGTGCAGTTCATGGATTCAGAGATACCGGCCGAGAGGATGGTCGCCTTGTCGGCCGGGTTCACGTGGGCCACGGCCTCGAAGCAGGTGATCAGACCGGAGACGGTGCCGAGGAGGCCGCAGAGCATGCCGGAGTTGCCGATCATCGCGAGGTAGCCGGAGCGGGCCTCCAGCTTGGGGTTCTCGCGGAGCGCGGCCTCGTCCATGGCGGCCTGGACCTCGGCCTCACCCTTGGGGACGTTCATGAGGCCGGCCTTCACCACCATCGTGAGCGGGGTGGGCTTCTGGCCCGCGACGTAGCTGATGGCCTTGTCGAGGTCACCCGCGTAGATGTGCTTCTTGAGACCGCGCATGAACGCTTCCTTGTTGATGGCGCCCTTGAAGAAGAGCGTCAGGAAGCGGTCGATGCCGATGGCGAGTCCGAAGATGGCGCAGACGGCGATGGGGTACATACCCCAGCCACCACCCTCGAAACGCTTGGCCAGCGCACCGAAGAAACCCAGTTCTTCACCAGAACTGGCCTCCGCCGCGGCGAAGGTGACGAGTTGGGCGAGCATCGACACATCCATGATTGCATGACCTCCGGAGTCGCCGGCACCCGGGATTTGTCCCCGGTCCCGCTGCTTCACCGCGCCGTGCGGGGAGCATTGAAGAACGCCTGGTGTTCCAAGTCCCTCTGACAGCCGGACGAGCACATCGTTCTCGTTGCCGGCACCGACTACACAGGTCTCAACCAAGCCTTTGCACTTGCTCGCCTGGATGAGGGGTAGCGCACGCTAGCATCGGCCAGATCACGTGTCAAGGCGACTTTCTCCGCCCGGCCACAGCAGGAAACGACGCTCGATCATTGGGCTTTTCGCGCGCGTCCGACCAGCCCTCGACCACTTCCGAGGTTTCCCTTGACCCGCTCGGGACCCTCGGCGTTCATGGGTGCCCAATGCGCTCGGAGGTGGGGAGGTGGGACGCGTCTCACGGTCCATGTGTCTGCTCGGCCTGCTCGCGCTTGCGGGGACGGCACGGGCCACGACCCTGGACGTGACCACCACGACGGTCGTCCAGGGCCGCGTCCAGCCCCTGCAGGGGGAGGAGGCGACGACCGTGCCCATCCTCCAGTTCCTCTCGCTCGACGCCCGCGACATCCCCAACCCCACTGTCGACGACCTGGCATTCCACTTCTCGGCATGGGGGGCCAGCGACGCCGCGCAGGGTGGCGCGCGAGCAGACCTCGACCATGCCTTCCTCTCCGGGACGCTGTTCGATCGCCGGGTCAGCTTCAAGCTCGGCCGCCACTACGCCCAGTCCGGCGCCGCGCGGTTCACAGCCCTCGACGGCGGCTCGGGCGACTTCCACGTCTATGACCACGCCGGGTTCTCGGTGTGGGGTGGGCTACCGGTCATTCCCCGCTTCGCCGTCGCTCGCGGAGACGCCCTGGTCGGTGGCCGGCTCTACTACCGCAGGTCGGTCGATGCGGAGGTGGGCGCCTCGTACTTCCAGCTCTGGGAGCGGGGCGCCACGGCGCGCCAGGAGACCGGCCTCGACGCCCGCTACGTCATCTCCAGCCTGACCCTGAGCGGCCTCGGGATGTGGAGCGTGGCCGAGTCCCGGCTCGCCGAGGCCGAGCTCGCGGCCACCTGGCAGCCGCTGTCCCAGGTAGAGGCCTCGGTGAACATCCGGCGGACCTCCCCGGACCTGTTCCTCTCCCGCGCCTCCATCCTCTCGGTGTTCGCCTCGGAGTCGCGCGACGAGGTGGGCGGGAGCGTCTCCTGGCGCCCACTCGCGGCGCTCTCGCTGTGGGTCGAGTACCACTTCCTGCGCTTCGGAGCGGAGAGCGCAGACCCGGCACTTCCCCTGGCCGGCGAGAACGCCCACGAGGCCGTCGCCCGCACCTCCTATCGGACGCGGTGGGGCCTCTCGGTGGGGGTGCAGGGCCGGCTGCTCGACACCCCCACCAGCGGCTACTGGGGCGGCCGGCTCTTCGGCGCCTGGCGCGCCACCGACCACCTGTCAGCCGCGATGGACTTGGAGGTCTACCGGCTCGCCGCACCGGTCAACGGCCGCCGCGAGTCCTACCTCGGGTCTGCGAGCCTGACCTACGCCCTCTCCCCGAGTTGGCTGGTGGGCGCGAGCGGCCTGGTGAGCGTGACCCCATTCTTCGAGCGCCGGTTCGAGGGGGTGGTGAAGGTGGTCTACAACTTCTCCACTCACCAGCGGGAGGTGTCGCCTTGAGTCGCGTTGCCCGCCTCGCGGCGCTCGGGGCCCTGGGCCTTGCGGCCTGCGCCACCTTCGCCCTGAGGCGCCCCGCGGTCCACGCCCAGGACGTCATCCGCCTCTCGCACGCGGTCCACCAGGCCGCAGCCGTGGAGTGCGTGGCCTGCCACGCCAACGCCGCGGCCGCCAGCGCCCTGGAGGGACGGCTCCTCCCCGAGGAGAGGGTCTGCCTGCGCTGCCACGGCGAGTGGAAGTCGGAGGGCCGCTGCGACCGCTGCCACCTGGACCAGCCCGGCGCCTGGCCTGCGCGCGAGCCGCGGGTGCGCCTCTCTCACCGCGACCACCTCCCGCGCGTCGCGGGCGACTGCCGGCGCTGCCACCCGCTCACCTCCGAGCCCGGAAGGCCGGTCGAGCCCGCGGCGCCCATGGGCACCTGCCTCGCCTGCCACCCGCACCAGGCCGAGTACGACGACGCCCGCTGCGACCGCTGCCACGTGGATCTCTCGCGCCTCCCGCTGCGGCCCCTCGCCTACTTCTCCCACCAGGGCGACTACCTGAAGACCCACCGCTTCGCCGCGCGGACCTCCTCCGCGGCGTGCGGGCAGTGCCACGACCCCGGCTACTGCGCCGAGTGCCACGCCCGCACCACGCCCTCCCCAGTCGAGTGGGTGCGTCCCGAGCGCGTCGACCGTGAGTACGTCCACCGGGGCGACTTCGTGACCCGGCATGTGCAGGAGGCGCGCGCCGACCCGGCGATGTGCGCCCGCTGCCACTCCAGCCGCCACTGCGACGACTGCCACCGCGCCAGCCGGATCCACCCCTCCACGAGATCTGGTGGCCGCACCCCGCACCCCGCCGGCTGGGGCCAGGACCATGGGCTCGCCGCGCGCCGCGACATCGTCTCCTGCGCTGGCTGCCACGACCAGGGCGCGGCCTCGAACTGCGTCGCCTGCCACAAGGTGGGCGGCATTGGCGGCCCGCCCCATCCGCCCTCCTTCCTGCGCAACCACTCCCGCGGCGAGATCGCCAAGAACCGCACCTGCCTGGTCTGCCACCCCTGACCCGAGGCCCCGCCCTGGCCCGCGCCCTGCTCTTCCTCGGGATGTGCC
>CAZAIE010000353.1:0-3656 GCA_964485035.1 uncultured Myxococcaceae bacterium
ACGTCAAAGCGTGCGAAAGATAGATCCTGCCTTCGCCAAGGCCCTTGGCGCGCGCCGTCCGGATGTAGTCTTGGCCCAGGACATCCAGCATTCCGGCGCGGACGATGCGTTGAAATATGCCGATCTCGGCAATCGCCAGTGTTGCCCAGGGCAGGATCAGATGCCTTGCCCATTCCAGCGGATTTTCGAAGAGAGGGACATAGCCGCTGCTTGGGAACCAGGCGTAACCGGCGTTCGTTAGCTGGAAAAAGAAGACATAGGAGATCAGGATGCCGCTGAGGAACGTCGGCACGGACAGGCCGACATAGGCGAAGAAGGCGAGGACATGATCGATCGTCCGCCCCTGCCAGCGCGCGCCCGCAACCCCCGCGACGACCGATATCGTCATCCAGATCACCAGCGCGCCGAGGGCCAGCGACATCGTCACCGGCGCCTCCTGCGACAACAACATCATCTGCATCGTGGAGAAGGAGGTCTTCGCGGTCGCCTCCATCGCCGACAAGCTGAAGGCGGCGATGGTCGACGCGGGGGCCTTCGAGGTCACGGGCGCGGCCATCCAGCGGCTCGAGAAGCTGGTGGTGGCCGAGGACGGCCACCACCCGGCCAAGGACTGGGTCGGCAAGGACGCCACCAAGATCGCCCGGGCCGCCGGCATCCACGTCCCCGAGAAGACCCGGCTGCTCTTCGCCGAGGTCGACGCGATGCACCCCTTCGTCCAGGCGGAGCTGCTCCTCCCGGTCATCGGCTTCGTGCGCGTGCCCGACGTCGACGCGGCCATCGAGGGCGCGCTCCAGGCGGAGCACGGCTTCGGACACACCGCGACAATGCACTCCACGAACATCGACAACCTCTCGCGGATGGCGCGGGCGGCGAACACGTCCATCTTCGTGAAGAACGGGCCGTCTCTCGCCGGGCTGGGCTTCACCGGCGAGGGCTACACCAGCTTCACCATCGCGAGCCCCACCGGCGAGGGCCTGACCACCGCGCTGTCGTTCACGCGCGAGCGTCGCTGCACCCTCAAGGACGCCTTCCGCATCGCCTAGCGAGCCCACGTGTTCCAAGGCCCCGCCATCGCGCTCTTCGAGCTGGAGTCCATCGCCCGCGGCTACGTCGTCGCCGACGCGCTGGTGAAGAAGGCTCCGGTCCGCCTGCTGCTCACCGAGGCGGTGAGCCCGGGGAAGTTCCTGGTCCTCTGCGACGGCGAGGTCGCCGACGTCGAGGAGAGCTTCCAGGCGGGGCTCGAGGCGGCCGGAACGCTGCTCCTGGACAAGCTCTTCCTGCCCCAGGCGTCCCCCGACCTCGCGGCCGCCATCCGCGGCACGCGCGCCGGCTTCCTCGACAGCCTGGGCATCGTCGAGACCGCCACCGTCTCCGCGACGCTGCTCGCCGCCGACGCGGCGGTGAAGGCGGCCCAGGTGCGGCTGGTGGAGATCCACCTGGCGAAGGGCATCGGCGGCAAGGGCTACTTCACCCTCACCGGCTCGCTGGACAACGTCGAGGCCGCCGTGGGCGCCGCGGCGGCCCTGCTCGCGCCGGAGCTGTTGGTGAACACCGAGGTCATCGCCTCGCCGCACGCGGACCTCGCCACCCGCCTCCCCTGAGCGCGCGACGGGGTAGTATCCCGCCCGCTTGAAACGCTCCCTCTTCCTCGTCGGCCTGGTCTTCACCGCGCTCGAGCTCGGGCTCGACGCGCTGGTCCTGTTCGCCCTCTTCGACCTCGCCCCGGGGGAGGGGGTGGCCGGGGCCTGGTCGCTGGCCCCGGTCCTGGGAGTCTCCTCGGCCTACTGGCTGCTCTTCCTGAACCGGTGGCTCCGGGACGTGGACGGCTCGCGCGGGGACGAGGCCGCGCGCGAGGCAGTCGTTCGGTTCCCGCGGCGCTCGCTCCTGTACCGGACCGGCGCGGTGGCCGCGCTGGGCGTGCTCCTGGCTCCGACCCTCGGCGGCCTCTTCGGGGTGGGGCTGGAGGCCGCGGGCATCATCGCCGGGACCATCTCGTGCGTCGGCCTGGCCACCAACGCCGTCCGGACGTTCGCGTACCGCCGGGTGCTGTCCCATCGCGCCGCGGAACTCTTCCGCGACCAGCCGCTGCGCTACGCCGCGCGCTGCCTGCGCGAGCAGCTCTTCGTGGGGACCACCATCGTCGCCACGGTGGGGGTGGCCGCCGCGGTCCTCTACGCCCGGCACCTCGTCGGGGTCTCGCTCGCCGACCTCGCCTTCGCCGCGGCCCTCGCGCCCGGCGAGGCCGACCGTGAGCACCGCCACGCCGGGCTGGACATGTTCCTCGCCACCCGGGACCTGCTCCCCTTCCTGGTCCCGGAGCGGCACCCGGGCGCCGCCGCCCCGCCCGCAGTGGTGCTGCGGCTCGCCTCGACGGCCCCGTACCGGTCGGCGCTGGCGGCGCTGGTCGCGTACGCCTTGGGCGGGGCCATCGCGGCGCTCGTCCACGCCTCGCGGGGAGGGCTCTTGTCCGAAGCGCTGCAGCTCCTCGCGGGAGCGGTGGCCATCGGCATCGCCCTCTCCCCGTTCCAGCTCGCCTGGCACCGCCGCGTGCTCCAGCCGGTGCGCGACGCGGCGGCGGCATCGCTGGTGGCGGCCGAGTCCCGCCCACAGCGGTCCCGCCTCTCGCTGCGGACCAAGCTGGTGGCCTCCTTCGTGGTGCTCATCGCCTTCGGCGGCACCTTCGCCGGGCTGGGGACCTACTCCGAGCACGAGCGGTTCCTCGCCGCCACCGCGGTGGCCGAGGCCCTGGCGCGGCGCGACGCGCTCTCCGACGCACTCGTCCAGACCCCTGATGCTCGCCAGAGCCCGGAGCGACTGGAGGCGCTGGCCCGCTCGCTCTCCTCCCCCAGCGCCCGCGTGGTGGCCCTCCGCGACAGCCGGGTCGAGCAGGTCCCGCTGCCCCCCGCGCTCGCGGAGCGTCTGCGGGCCGGGGTCGCTGGCCACGGTGGAGTCCCGCGGCTGCGAGCGAGCCTGGCCTTCGTCCCGGCGGGCGACGGCGCCGCCCTCGCGGCCCTCACCCCCTGGCGCGACGCAGAGCCTGGCAGGTTCCCGCCGCTGGTCTTCGTGTTCGTGGCGCTCGGGCTCGCCTCGGCAGGCCTCGTCCTCGTCGCGGTCCAGGAGCTGACCGGGCCCCTGCGCGCACTGGCGGACGACGCGCGCCGGCTGGGCGGAGGCGAGCTGGGGCGCGCCATCCCGGCCCGCGACTCGGACGAGCTGGGCGAGCTCGCCGCGGCGATGGAGTGGACCCGGCGGGAGCTGGCCGCGAAGCTGCGCTCCATCGGCGAGCTGAACGCCTCGCTGGAGCAGCGGGTCCACGAGCGGACCGGCGAGCTCGAGCGGGCGAACCAGGAGCTGCAGGCCACCCTGCAGGAGCTGCGCTCCGCGCGCGAGGAGATCATCCACGCGGAGAAGATGGCGTCGCTCGGACGGCTCGTCGCCGGGGTGGCCCACGAGCTCAACAACCCCCTGAACTTCGTCCAGAACGGCCTCTCACCGCTGCGCCAGTCCCTGGAGAAGCTCGGGCAGGGGCCGGACGGCCGCCAGGAACTCTCCGACGCCGGTGAGCTCCTCCGCGTGATGGGGAACGGCGTCCAGCGAATGGCCGCCATCGTGCGGGCACTGCGCGACTTCTCCCGGGTCTCGCCGGGCGACGCGGT
>CAZAIE010000353.1:3666-7182 GCA_964485035.1 uncultured Myxococcaceae bacterium
TGGAGTCGGTCGACCTGGAGCGGTTGGTGGACGACGCCGCCGCGCTGCTCCAGCACGACCTCAAGGGGCGCATCGAGCTGGTGAAGGACCTCCAGCCGGGCTCCGTACCGTGCCAGCCCGGCCCCATGACGCAGGTCTTCATGAACCTGTTCAAGAACGCTGCCCAGGCCATCGACGGCCCCGGGCGCATCGAGGTGCAGTCCCGGACGGGCCCCGACGGACTCGAGATCGTCGTCGCCGACTCCGGCCGGGGGATTGCGCCGGAGGACCTCCCAAAGATCTTCGAGCCCTTCTTCACCACCAAGGGTGTGGGCGAGGGCACCGGCCTCGGGCTGGCCATCGTGCACGGCATCGTGGAGAAGCACGGCGGTACCATCCGCTGCAGCAGCGAGCCAGGCCGCGGCACCCGCTTCACGCTCTGCCTGCCCGTGAGGGCTACGAGTCCAGGGGCGGAATCCGCGTCACGTAGTCGCGCAGGGCGCGCACGCTCGGCTCGTCGATGACCGTGAAGCGCAGCCCCATGCCTGGCGTGACCCGGGGGTCGGAGGCCGCTTCCCGGACCCAGACCACCACCGCCTCGGCCGCCACCTCGAGCTCACCTCCCTCGAGGGTGAACCGCACCCGCGCCGGTGAGCCCATGCGCAGCGGCGCATAGGTCCCGATGAACACGCCCCCTTCAGAGGCGTTCACCAGCTTCGCGTAGAGGGTGATGCCCTCGGCCTCGCACCAGCAGCGAGACCGCAGCACCACTCTTGCGAACCGCCTGCGCTCGTCGTCGTCTTGCTCTTCCGGTTGCACGGTCACTCCGCACATCCCCCCGGATCGAGCCCCGCTTGAACAATCCAAGTGTAGCGAACTTGAAATCGCCCCTTCAAGGCCCCCCAAGGGTGGCATCAAGGCCGCGCTGGCGCCGGTTGTGCAAGGTTTGGCGCGCCTGGAGGCGTGGCCGGAGCCGGAACTGGGGCCGGGGGCATTGGAGCCGGACGGGCCTGGCCAGGAGTCGGAGTGGCAGGGGCAGGGGCTGCGGGTTGGACCTTCAACGCACCGACCTGAGCGATCCGGAAGCGCTGCTGCATCGCCGGCACGAGCTCGCTGCCAGGGTAGTCGGCGACGCCCTTGCGGTAGGCCTCCATCGCCTTGTCGAAGCGGCCCTGGTACTCGTGCACCTGCCCGAGCAGGAACGAGGCGGTGTCCGCGTGCTTCTGGCCTCGGGCGCCGGTGACGAACCGCTCGAGGTGGGGCTGGGCGCCGGGCCAGTCCTTCAGGTTGAACAGGGCGGACCCCAGCATGAACGCGGCCTGGAGGGAGTCTGCCCCCTCGCCGTCGAGGGACAGGTAGCGCTTGAGCTCCTGCGAGGTCGCCCGCCAGTCCTCGCGCCGGAAGGCCTTCGTGCCGCGGTCGAAGGCGTTCTGGCCCAGCTCGACCTTGAGCGTCTTGGCGCGCTCGTCCAGCGCCTTGAGTTCGAGGCTGTTGAGGCGGGTGCGCTCGAGCTTCGCCAGCTCGTCCACCCCGCGCAGGCGCGCCTCGCCGTCGCCCTCGCTGAGCATGCGGTACACCGCGATGGCCTTGTCGCTCGCCGCCTTGTCGGCGTCGGACTCCTGCTTGGCCCGGGTCACCTGGGTGTTGAGCTCCTCGAAGCGCTTCTTGGCGGCGTCGGCCTCGGCCTGGGAGGTCTCGACCCGCGCCCGCTCGGAGGCCAGGGAGGCGCGGACGCCGAGCAGCCCGAGCCCCAGGGCCGCGCCGGCGAACACCAGGTAGGCCGCCCCGGAGGCGAACCAGGTGCGCCGGTACTGGTCGTCGGCCTTCTTGGAGACCTGCTTGAGCTCGGCGAAGAGGTTCTTCAGCAGGTTGTCGGTCTTGATGACCAGGTTGCGCGACTCGATGACCTCCTTGCGCAGCTCGGCCAGCTCGCGGTCCAGGGGGCGCTTCTCGTCGTCGATTCGGGTGGTGACTTCGGGCTGTGGCATCGCTGGGCTCCCCTGCTCTTCGAGGCTCTGGGCGCCCCGGCGCTGGCCGGGGAGCGGGAATCGCTTGCTGGCGGGTGTGGGGGGCGACTTCTGCAGCAACCGACCCCTCCCTTCGGCCGCCCCGTTCACCGCAACGGTTCGGACGACTTGATCTCTGGCGGGAAGTTCACCTGCACTCCGAGGAAGAAATGGCTCCCTCCCACCTGCATGAACCCCAGGTCCGTGAGGCCGGTGCGGGCGAGGGTGTAGCGGTACTCGACGTAGACCGAGATGCGACGGGAGACGTCGAAGACGCCCCCGGCGAGGAGCAGCGGCCCCTGGGCGTGGCTCTCCTGCGTGCCGCCCGGGGCGTTGCTGTAGAAGTTCAACAGGTACCCGAACCCCGCGCCGACGTAGGGCGCGAAGAGCTTCGTGAACACCGGACTCCAGCGGACGCTGAGGGACACCGGGATCTGGTTGAAGACCAGCGCCTCCCCCTCCAGGAAGTCGAACCTCTCGTACGTCCAGCCCACCTCGAGCGCGACCTCCACGTCCTGGAGCGGGCGGTACCCGAAGGCCGCGAGCAGGCTCGGCCCCCCCGAGGGGCTCTTCGCCAGCGGGTAGCCGTGGAAGGCGGTCCACTCGGCGAACCGGGCGTTGGGCTGGTAGCGCCAGCCGAACTGCAGCCCGATGCGGGTGGTGTCCTCCTGGATCTCGGCGTGGGCGTCCGGCGCGAGCCCGGAGAGGAGGAGGCCTACGCACAGCGAGATCGGCAGGGAGCGTTTCACGAATGCCTCGTCAGGGTCCGGGGCGAGCGTACCCTCGCGAGTCCTCGGGGCAAGTTTTCTCCCTCGGCGCGGTGCTTGACGGAGCTTCCGGGCCACCCCTATAACGCCAGCTTCGTTCCCCGCCGGAGTGGCGGAACTGGCAGACGCACGGGACTCAAAATCCCGCGGGGCTCAGCCTCATGAGGGTTCGACCCCCTCCTCCGGCAACTGCGAGGGCCCGGACGCCCGGGCCCTCCGCGTTTTCCCCTCCGGTCGGGAGTCCGTCCTCGCATGTACAACCTGCTCATCAGCCTGGCCGTCGGCGCCGTGCTCTTCGCCGCCGTCGCCGTCTCCGGGTTCAGCCCGTGGGCCGGCATCCTCCCCGCCGTCATCGGGATCATCGGCGCGTACTTCCTGCTCGCCCGCCGCATCCTGAAGAAGGTGCAGGACGTGATGATGCGGGCGCAGAAGGACATCGTGGCGGCCCAGGGCGGCGACCCCAAGCAGGTGCAGGCCAAGATCGACAAGGCCGTGCAGGTGCTGGGCGAGGCCTTCCAGTACGAGAAGTGGCAGTTCTTCGTGGCCGGCGCGGTGCACGCGAACATCGGCTACCTGCAGTACATGCTGAAGGACTTCGAGCACGCGAAGCCGCACCTGGAGAAGGCGACGCCCCAGGGGCCGATGGGCGCCCGGGCGAAGATGATGCTCGCCTGTCTCGCCTACATGAAGAAGGACGAGGCGGCGATGCGGGCCGGCTTCGAGGTCGCGGTGCGCAAGATCAATCGCATGCGAAAGCCCTTCTT
>CAZAIE010000354.1:0-7175 GCA_964485035.1 uncultured Myxococcaceae bacterium
GGAGGAACTCACGGTGAAGGCCGGCGACCTGATCCTGGTCGGGAGCCGATCCGGCTCGGAGGTGAGCGTCGACGGGGAGCCGCATCTGCTCCTGCGCGAGGACGACGTCCTCGCCCTGTTCGAGCGCTAGGGACTGCGAGCCGGAGTGGATAGCGGGTCTGGCGGCCGGAGCTGGGGGGGGATTCCGGCCGCCAGACGCGGAGGGGCGATGTTCTCGCTGCACAGAACGCAAGACCGCTGCCACGAGCTCCACGCACGGTTCGAGCGCTGGCAGACCTTCCCGGAAGGGACACCCGGATTTGCCGGATTGCTTGGCATCGAGGAGGGCTGGCTGGGGCGTGGGGGGAGCCTCTCCTACTCCTCCGCCTTCGTCCTGGAGAACGCGGAAACCATCAGCTACACCATCGAGGGGACGGTCACCCTGGACGACCTCGAGGGGCACTCGGGACTCCTGCGCGCGGGCGAGTTCCAGCGCCGGACGGTGGGCCGGCACTCGCGGCACGCCGAGCGCAACGCCTCCCAGTCCGACCGGGCCCGCCTCGTGCGACTCTCGCTGCGCCCCCTCGCGGCATCCAGGGGAGCGCACGCCCCCGAGCGACGACTGTTCTCCGTGGCCGAGCGACGCGGGGTGCTCTGCCTGGTCGCCTCGCCCGACGGACGCCGGGATTCGCTGGCGATCGCGGCCGACGCCCAGCTCTTCTCCTCGTTCCTCGCCGTGGGGCAGCACGTGATCCACGAGCTGGTCGGGGGACGCCGCAGCTGGCTCCAGGTGCTCGCCGGCGAGGTGTCGTCGGCAGACCTCGTGGTCGGAGCGGGCGATGGCCTGGCCATCTCCGGGGAGCGCTGCGTGTCCCTCACCGCGCAGGAGGAGACCGAACTGCTGCTCCTGGACCTCGCCGCCTGAGGCGCCTCAAGTCATCTTCACCACGATGTGGCTGATGATGTCCGCGGCTTGGTCGGCGCGGTCGGCGGCGTTGGAGAGGTGCCGGTAGATCTCCCGGCGCTTGAGCATGTCGATGATCGCCGCGGGCTCGGCGGGGCCGCTGAACAACTCGGCCACGGCCTTGCGGTAGACGCGCTCCACGTCGTTCTCCACCCGCTTGGCCTTGCGCGCGTGCTCCTGCGCGACCCCGGGGTGGTCCTCCAGCCGCTGCAGCGCGAGGTGGATCTCGCGGGCCCCGTCGAGCAGCAGCTCGGTCATCTTGCGCAGCTGGCCATCGGGCTTGACCTGCAACAGGTTCAGCTCCTCCACCGTCGACTTGCCGTAGTCGATGAGGTCGTCCACCGCCCGCGAGAGCGCGTAGATGTCCTCGCGGTCGATGGGGGTGACGAAGGTGCGGTTCAGCTCGTCCACGAGCATGCGCCGGACCTCGTCGGCCTCCTCCTCCGAGGCCTTCACCTTCGCCGCCGTCTCCTCGGTGGGGCTGGTCATGTAGTCCAGGAGCTGCTCCAGACCCTTCACCACGATCTCCGCCTGCCGGACCATGTAGGTGATGAAGCTGTCGGGCTCGGGCTTGAAGAGCCTCATGCGAACCTCCGCAGGACGAGGAAGACGAGCCCCGCGACCACCGCGGTCATGGGGATGGTGATGAGCCACGCCAGGACGATCTGCTTGCCCACGCCCCAGCGGACCTTGGAGAAGCGCTCGGCGCTGCCGCTGCCCATGATGGCGCTGGCCACCACCTGGGTGGTGCTCACCGGGCCGCCGCTGGCCGCCGCCGCGAGGATCACGCAGGCCGAGCCGAGCTGGGTGGAGAAGCCGTGGAGCGGGCGGATCTTGAAGAGCCCGCCGCCCAGGGTCCGGATGAGGCGCCAGCCGCCGATGCTGGTCCCCACGGCGATGGCGGCTGCGCTCGCGCCCACGACCCAGACCGGCACCTCGAAGCGTTCCAGCGCCCCCGAGGCGTAGAGCGCGAGGGTGATCATCCCCATCGTCTTCTGCGCGTCGTTCGAGCCGTGGGAGAGGGCCAGCGTCACCGCCGTGGCGATCTGCGCGCGCTTGAAGAACCCGTTGATCGCGGGGGTGGCCCTCCTTCCGAAGACCCGCACCGCGGCGACCAGCAGGTACCCCGCCGCGAAGCCCAGGGGCGGCGAGATGAACAGCGCCACCAGCACCCGGCCGATCCCCGAGGGGCGGACCACGCCGAGCACCGCCCGGAAGTCCTGGACCGTCGCGAAGCCGTGCAGGTGCCACTGCGCGATGGCCGCGTTCGCCAGGCCCGCCCCGACCAGCCCGCCGATGAGGGCATGGGACGAGGAGGAGGGAATGGCCGCCCACCAGGTGATGAGGTTCCACAAGACCGCCGCGCTCATCGCCGAGAGGACGATGGGCAGCACCATCGTCCGGTCGTCGGGCAGCACCAGCACCTCGGAGCCGACGGTGGTCGCGACCGCCACGCCGAAGAGGAACGGTCCCAAGAACTCCGAGACGGCCGTGATGAGCAGCGCCTGGCGCGGTGAGAGCGCCCGCGACGCAATCATCGTGGAGACGATGTTGGAGCTGTCGTTGAAGCCGTTGAGGAAGTCGAACAGCAACGCGACGGCGATGAAGACGATGAGCAGCGTGCTCATGGGGAAGACGGTAACGCCGTTCCCCGGGGGTGGCGAAAAACCAGCCCGCGTGGGATGCCCTACTTCGCCTCCGCGAACGCCTTCTTGAGGGCCGCGAGCGCCTTCTCGTCCAGCGCGACGAACTTCAGCTTCTGGACGCCTTCCAGCGCCTTGGCCCCGTCCGGGGTCTCACCGAGCTTGAGCATGGCGTCGGCGAGCGCCTTCCACTTCGCGTCGGGGAGCCGACCCCCCACCGTCGCCACCACCGCCGAGGGGATGGCCGGGGTCTTGTGCACCACCCCCAGATCGGCCGCCTGGGGCGCCGAGGCCAGCGCCGCGACCTGTTCGCCGTCCATGAGGATGGCGATCTTCTCGCCTTTCGCCGCCTTGCGCATCAGCGAGAGGATCTGCCCGGACTGCTGGAACTTCACGGTTTCCGGCAGCTTGCCCCACCCCGCCAGCGCGCCCTTCACGAACCTCGGGGAGAAACCTCCGAGCGAGGCCACGGTCCAGCCGTCCAGCGCCGCGGCGTTCGGCAGCGCGCCCTTCTTGGCGACCAGCGCCCAGGACTCGGTGGCCTCACGGCCCTTCATGGCGCCGCCCAGCTTTGCGGTGAGCTTCAAGGACTCGGCGTGCTCGAGGAAGAAGGCCGCGGGAGCGAGGACCACGGCCGTGTCCGGCTGCCCCATCCGGGCGAGGCCCGCCTTCTCATCCTGGAAGTAGGTCCCGGTGAGGTCCTTCTTGTCCCACTTCGCTCCCGAGGCGATGGCCCCGACCAGCGCGTCGATGGCGCCCTGGGCCTCCACGGTGCTGCCCGGGTAGCCGGGAGCGCAGATGACCATCGCCGCAGGGTCCGCCGCGAGGGCGAGGCCGGGGACGGCGAGGGCGACGAGCGTGAGCACAAGAGTCCAGGAACGACGCATGGATCCACCTCCAGGAAAGCGGCGCGCAGGATAGCCCGGACGCCCCGCGCGAGCACTACCTCTGACGTGGGAGGGAGTGTAGTGTTCACGCCCCATGTCCGACCCGGCCCCACTGCTCGAACGTATCTTCCGGCGCGTAGTCGCTCGCCGCGGAGTCATCACCGCGATCTTCGGCCTGCTGCTCCCGCTGGGCATCTACGGCGCCATCATCGTCCCCCACGACGACTCCATCGACCGGTTGGTGGTGGAGAGCGACGCCGACTTCGTGGCCACGCGCTCGTTCCAGAAGGTCTTCCCGGAAGCGCAGATCGCCATCCTCCTCTTCGAGGCCCAGGACCCGTACGCGCCCGAGGCGCTCAAGGAGTTCCAGGCGCTGGAGGAGCGGCTGGGCAAGCTCGGCAACGTCCGCCCCAACTCGGCGCTGTCGGTGTGGCGACGCACGCACCCCACCTTCTCCGGCACCCCCGAGGAGGCGGCGGCCTTCAAGAAGTTCTGCACCAGCACCGACCTCTTCAAGCGGCAGGGCCTGGTGGGCGACAACTTCCTCTCCCTGGCGACGCTGCTCACGGTCAAGGACGCCTACGAGCGCAACGACGCCCTGCACGCCATCGACCGGACCCTGGCGCCGGCGGGCACGCCGCAGAGCCAGTTCCCGGTGGTGCGCAAGGTGGGCCGGCCCTTCGTGGAGCGCTGGCTCCAGGAGGAGATGCGCACCGCGTACGTCACCTTCCTCCCGCTCTTCGTGCTCTTCGTCATCGCCCTCACCCTGGTCATCTACCGGTCGGCGAGGGCGCTGGCGGCCATCCTCATCACGCTGGGGACCACCGTCGCGCTGTCGGTCGCCTTCGCGGCGGTGGTGGGCTACTCGTTCTCCATCGTCTCCGCGGTGGTGCCGCTGACCATCCTGGTGACCAGCACCGCCACCCTGGTCTACCTGCACTCGCGCTACGTGGACCGCCCCGAGCACGTCTCGGTGGACGACCACCAGGTCTTCGCGCTGGCCAACAAGTTCGTCCCCGTCACCGCCTCGCTGGTGGCGGCGCTCTTGGGCTTCGCGGCGCTGGGCGTCTCGCAGATCCGCCCCATCCGCGAGATGGGCATCTGGATCGCCGCGGGCCTGGCCATCACCTGGGTCACCAGCTTCACCCTCTTCCCGGCGCTGCAGAAGCTGCTGGCCACGCCCACGCGCACGCGGCAGACGAAGCTCGCGGTGGCCGCCTCGGCCCTCTACGAGCGGCTGGTGGACGCCCTGCCCGGCTTCACCTACCGCTGGCGCTGGCCGCTGGTCATCGGCTCGGTGGTGGTGTGCCTCATCGGGACCGCGACGCTCTTCGGGGTGCCGGGGCTGCTCTCCCCCATGCGCGTCGAGGTCGACGCCATCGACTACGTGAACCCCAAGCTGCCGCTGTACCGGGACATCCGCCACTTCGAGAAGTCCATCTCCGGGCTCTCCATCGCGCGGGTGTGGGTGGAGACGCCCGAGGGCGCGGTGGTGGAGCCCGAGGTGCTGCGCGGCCTGGAGCAGTTCAGCCGCAAGATCGAGGCGCTGCCCGACGTGGCCTCGGCCCTGGGCCCCACCGGCATCCTGCGCATCCGCCGGCACCTGGCCGGGCTGGGCGACCAGCTCCCAGACGAGCCCGAGGCCTTCGCCGAGGCCACCGCAGACATCGAGCAGGTGCTGGTCTCCGAGGTGGAGCTGCAGGGGTTCATCGACAAGAACACCCTCTCCAACGCCACGGTGATGGTGATGACCCGCATCGGCGACGAGGCGGGCTTCAAGCGCCTGGGGGACAGCATCCGCACCGCGTGGTCGCAGACGCAGCTGCAGAGCCCGGCGCTGAAGGACGCGAAGATCCGCGTGGTGGGCGAGTCGGTGCTGCAGGCCAAGATCGGCGCGAACCTGGTGCCCACCCTCACCGAGAGCTTCGCGCTCACCGCGGTGCTGATCTTCGTCACCTTCCTGGTGGTCTTCCGCAACGGTGCGGCGCGGCTGATGGCGATGATCCCCTCGTTCTTCGCCATCCTCGCCACGTTCCTCTTCATGCGGCTGACGGGCATCCCGCTCAACGTGGCGACCATCCTCATCGCCACCACGGTGCTGGGCACCACCGAGAACGACCAGATTCACTTCTTCTACCACCTGCAGGAGGGCCGCAAGGGCGACGCCTCCATGGGGAAGGCGCTGAGGCACACGCTCCACGTCGCCGGGCGGGCCATCATCTTCGCCACGGTGATCAACGCGAGCGGCTTCTTGGCGCTGGCCATGTCCGGGCTGCCGCCGATGCGCCAGTTCGGGGTCATCACCTCGGTGGCGTTCCTGTTCTCGATGATCGCCGACTTCACCGCCCTCCCCGCCGCCCTGTGGATCCTCTTCCGGGAGCGGCCGGACCCGGTGGCGGAGCCGAAGGTCGAGAGCGCCCCGGCAGGCTGCAACGGCGAGGCGTGAGCCGCGGTTTCTGGTAAACAGGGGGCCGACTGCATGTGTCCCCCGCTCCACAGGCTCGCGCTCCTCACCCTCGCGCTCTCCCTCACCGGGTGCTGGTTCA
Organism: uncultured Myxococcaceae bacterium; assembly: GCA_964485035.1. GTDB lineage: Bacteria > Myxococcota > Myxococcia > Myxococcales > UBA5297 > CAZAIE01. Next base: position 6,020 of record CAZAIE010000354.1, read on the forward strand.
GGACCGTGTCGGTGGTGGCCCCCCGCCCGCTGGAGAACCTGCCCTTCGACGCCTCGGTCTTCGGGCGCGACGCGACGGGGATGGCCGCCGCGGCCGAGCGGCTCTGCGGCCCCTTCTCCTCCCCGGAGCAGCGCAAGCTGGGCTTCGGGCTGGGCCAGCGCGCGCACGCCCTGAGCCCCCACCACCCCGGCGCCGCCATCGCCCTCGCGCGCTGCGCCGCCGCCCGCGCCGAGTGGGAGCAGGACCCCAAGGCCCTCGACGAGATCGCCGAGGCGGGCATGCAGGCGGCCCGCACCGCCGGGGCCCCCGACAAGGACCCGCGCGCCTGCTACTTCATGGCCGTGAACCTGGGGCTCGCCATCCAGCAGCGCGGCTACTCGGCGCTGCCGCTGCTCCCCGTGGAGGTGGCCGCACTGAAGACCGCGCAGGCCACCCCGGAGCTCGAGCTGGGCGGGCCGCTGCGCGCGCTGGGGATGCTCTACCTCAAGGCCCCGCCCTGGCCCGCCGGCCCCGGTGACGTGGACGCCGCGCTGGACCTGCTCAAGCAGGCGGTGGACACCTTCCCCTCCCACCCTTTGAACCACCTCTTCTACGCCATGGCCCTGCGCGAGTCGGGCGAGGGCGAAGCGGCCTCGGCGGCCCTGAAGCGGGCGTCCGAGCTGGCCCGCCCCGAGCTCTGGGGCGACTACGCCGCCAAGTGGCAGGCCGACATCCAGGCCGCCGCGAAGTAGGAGGTCGCATGGGGAGCTGCCCCTCCTGTGGCGCGCCGCTCGACGCGGACTCGGTCTGCCCGCGCTGCCCCGCGGTGGACGTGCGGGTGGTGACGCCCCCGCGCGACCCGAAGGCCCGCCTCGCCGCCGCCCAGGCCATCGGAGCGCTCGGCCCCCCGGCCCCCTCGTTCCTGGAGGCCAAGGCGCGCCTGGCCGCTCCCGGCGCGCTCGCCACGAAAGTTCCACCGGGCCTCGGAGCGCGTCTGCAGCAGGTCGCCCAGGAGCACGGCGCTCTCCTCTCGATCCAGGCGCACCTCTCGGCTCCTCGCCCGACCGGCAACAGAGTGGGGCACTGGCTGTGGCTGGCCGGCGCGCTCGTCGTAGGAGGCCTGAGTGTCTGGGCGGGAGTCCGACCCCAGGCCCAGCCCGCGCCCCCAGCCCAAGAG
>CAZAIE010000355.1:0-7144 GCA_964485035.1 uncultured Myxococcaceae bacterium
GGATTACCAGGGGTTACGCGGGGCTCTCAAGCGGCTCGAACGAACTCTGGTGCACTTGGCGCCAGATGCCCACCGGGACCCAGTTGATGTCCACCAACCTGGATGCCTGGGTGTGCTGCGTGGCAGGGCCGTAACTCAAGAACTGTGGCAATTTCTGCGTCGAGAAAGGACCAGGCCATGCGAACTGGTGCACTGCTTCTAGGCACCTGTCTCACCCTCGCATCAAGTGCGTGGGCAGGGGAGCCCGTCACCACCTCGGCGAAGAAGGCCGAGGGCGCGGGCCTCCCTACTCAGAGACCGACGCGTCGTTCCGTCGTTGTGGAGGGTGCACCTGGCACGTCGGTGCCGATCATTAGTGTGGCAAAGGGCCGCACCACTACGCTCATCTTCGACGCCCCCATCAAGGCCATCGAGCTTCTCGACGCGGCGCGCATCTTCGCGCCGCCGCCAGCGACCGCCGCTGGAAAGACCGTGTACCTCACGACGCTCCGGGACCCCGGGACAGTGGTGACAACCATGATGGTTGTCATGGCAAGCGGGGCGGAGGTGCCTTTTCAACTCGTGGGAGTGAAGGACTCGCAGGACGCCGACGTGGTCGTCGACGTCCTGCTCAACAAGGCGGTCGCCCCCGACGGTGAAAGGCGCGCACAGGCCACTCAACATGACGAGGCAGCTACGGCCTGCCTGATCAGCGCGGGCCAGCTACGCCAGGAACTGGATGAGTGCAGGGGGGCGACCAAGTCCGATGTCCTCCGAAAGATCGCGGAGGTCATCCTGGCCGAGGACGCCGTGGCCAACGCCCAGTCGGTGGTGTTCGAGGGGAAGCGCTCTGTCCGGTCCATCGATAAGCAGAGCGGTCTCCTCGTTGAGGCCACAGGCATGTACCGCATGTTCGGCCACACGTACCTAGTCCTCTCCGTCGAGAACCGCGTGGCGGACCGGACCTGGATGCTCGACAAGGCCCAGGTGCGCCTCGTTGGCGCGGGCGCCGATCTGCCCGTTCTTTCGACGCTCACCGAGTACCCCGCGCTCAAGCCCTCGGAGACCGAGAAGATCGTTGTCCTCTTCACTACGCCCACGAAGCGGGCTAAGTCGGGGATCGCTGTGACACTGCTCGAGAAGAGCGGCAACCGCCACGTGACGTTGGATGTGGATCTCTAACGCCTAGCGCCAGGAACAACTGCCCATGTCCGCCTTGCCCCTGCTGCTCGCGCTCCTGGCCACCGCTCCGGACCGCCCGGAGCACTTCAAATTGGTGCTGAGCCCGCTGGTCTCGCACTCCGGCCCTTCGTGTCCGACCCCAACCCAGACGGCTCGGCTGGAATCAGAGATCACGGATGCCCTGCGCCAAGCCGGCTTTGCCGTTAGTCGGTACCAGGCCAAGGACCCGCAGAACGAGGTCTTCGTTTCGCTCGAGATCGTCTCGGGCCAGTTCTGCCAGCTCTCGGTTGTCGCCACTCGCGTTCCGTCGAAGCAGGAAGTCCTGCGCTGGGCCAGTTCCATAGGCCCACAGTTGGCAACCGAGTTCGCCACCAAGCTTCAGGAAGCGCTACTGCAGTGGGGCACGTTCAGTGTCGAAGCTCAGGGAGTTTGGGACGAAACTGCATTGCAGGTGCTCGCGGCGATGTTCGAGGCCGCTGGGGCCGATGTTCTGACTTCGACGCTTGGCCGCGCCGGTCGCGCGACCATGACTGCCCAGTGCCCTGCGGGCACCAGCACCTTGCGCGGCCCGTTGCTCGACAGAAGCGGGCTCGCGTTCAAGACAATGGGCCGCGCTTTTTCGGCGATGAACATCGCCGAACTGTCGGACGACGCGTTCACCATCACCCTGTTCCCGATTCTTCCGATCAATAGCGGCACGGTGGTGACCAGCCCGGATGCTCTCCTCGAGTCCGACTTCACCGATGCGCTTCGCCGAGTTGGCATCCGCGTCTATCCCGAGACCCCCCCCTGGCCTGGGCGAACAAGCAAACCGAAGCCGCCACCTTGCGACTGCTTGCGCCAATTCTGTACTGCTTCCGGGAGGTGTCCCGACCTGAGCCAGGCCAACATCATGGTCGAAGTCCTGCGCTCGAAGGGCCAGGTCTCGGTTGTCGCCACTCGCGTTCCGTCGAGGCGGGAGGTCCTGCGCTGGGCCAGTGCCCCAAGCCCCCAACTGGCAACCGAGTTCGCTACCAAGTTTCTGGAAGCGCTGCTGCTGTCGGCTGGCAAGTTTTCCGTCGAGGCTCGAGGAGTTCGGAGCGAAGCTGCATTGCAGGTGCTCGTGAACGTCTTCGACGAAGCCCTCCGGGCTGAGGGGGGCAAGATTCTGACGTCGAAGCTCGGCACCCGCGGGCGCGCGACCCTCGAGGGCCGCCTGGACAGCAAGTGCAGCCTCGGGCGCAATTGCCACGCGAGGACCACCACCCTTCTCCTACGGTTGCCCCACGTGGACGCGGTTAGTCTCGCGCGCAAGAGTCGCACCAACCCCATTGTCGGCCTCATGTTGCCCCACAGCAGGAATGCAGACCAAGGGTCCGCCTTCGAAACGATGAGCAGCGCCTTTTCGTCGATGGCCATCGACGAGGTGTCGGACGACACGCTCACCATCACCATGAGCCCGAAGTAACCCATGACCCAACGCCCAGTCCTCTTCGTTCTCGCTGCTGCTCTTGGCTGCAGCGTGCCGCTCGACGGCGCTCCATGCCTCTCGGACGACAACTGTCCGGCCGACCAGACCTGCAACCGGCCTAGCGGGACAGGGGAGGGGGCGTGCGTAGTCGGCCCGCGTGTCGACGCAGGCTCGGCCGCGGACGCCGGACCTTCAGACGGTGGAGCCGCCGACGCTGGCGCCGAGGACGCCGGGTGCATCTCCTCCCCGCTGTGCTCGCGCGCTGGCGAGACGCTCTGCACTGAGAACCAGCTGGGAACGTGCCGCCTGGTCAACGGCTGCCTCGAGCTGACCGTGGAAAGCTGCCCCGAGGCGTCCCCGCGGTGCCCTGCCGGCGGCACGGCATGCACCTGCGCGGCCACCGACTGCGAAGAGGGGGAGTCGAAGTGCCGCTCGGACGGAACCGTGCTGGTCTGCAAGCCCAGGGCTGGCAGCAAGTGCGGTTCCTTCGCCCCCAAGACCGACTGCGCCGCCCAGGGGCTCCTCTGTGCGACCTCGGCGAACAAGGCTGAGTGCGTGTGCCCCAGTCCCACGAACGGCGTGGTGTACGTGGACCCGGGCGCCTCGGCTGCCTCCCCAACCCCTTCTGGCGCTGAGACTCCGGCCTCGTGCAGGTTCAAGCGCCTCGGGGATGCCACTCGGCAAGGTGTTGGCGCCAAGGAGATCCGACTGGCCGGCGCGAGCCATGTACACCCTGCCTGGCAGCCGAAAACCGCCTACGCCCTGGGCGACCTCATGACGCCGGTGGAGCTCAACGGCTTCTATTACGAGGCGACCAAGGCGGGCACCTCCGGCTCGAACCCGGTGGCCTGGCCGACTGTCGTCGACACCGAGGTCAACGACGGTGGGGTGGTCTGGAAGGCCAAGGGCGTCCAGCAGAGCGTGCTACTGGACAAGGAGACTTGGCCGGTAGCGATCCCCACCCGGACAGTGCTGACGACGGCCGAGTGTCCCGCTGGCGCATCTTGCGACCCCCGCGGCTACGCGTTGGCGGGGCAGGGCACGCTCCTCGAGCTGGCCGCGGGGGCAGAGGTCCGAGGGGTGTCGCTGACGGCTCTGCAGTCCTCCTCCTCCCCGATTGCCCGCTGCGCCTCCGGCTCCGCTGTGGTGCAGGACATGGTGGTGCTGAAGCACCTACTGATCGTCGGCAAGGGCTCCGAAACGGGCGTGGCGGTCGCAGACACCTGCCACGCCTCGATCGCGTCCGTGACCGTCCAGAGCTGCCAGACCGGGCTGGCCTTCACGTCGACGGAAAGCTCCGTGCTCGACGCGGTCAGGTTCGACAAGAACGGCACGGGGCTTCTCGTTCAGGCGGGCATGGTGACGGCCCCGGGCGAGGTAACGGCGTCCCACTCGGCGACTGCCGGCTTCCGCTGTTCGGGTGGCACCGCCAAGCTCGATCGCTTCACCGCCAAAGCTGGCGCCGGACCGGGCGTGCTCGTCAGCGCCGGCACCGCAACGGTTACCGGCGAGGTCTCGGGTAACCAGGGCTCGGGGGTTGAGGTGACTGGTGGACAGGTCACCCTGGCTGCAGGCTCGACCTGCGCCAACAACGGCAAGGTGGGCATCTCGGTAAAAGGTGGCTCCCTGCAACTCGTCGGCACGACGACCGCGCCGATCGTGGTGAGCGCGAACATCGGCGGAGTGACGGCATCCGCGGGCGCCGTTTCCCTGACGCACGTGGAGATCACGCAGAACACAGGGACTGGGGTCTCTCTCTCCAACGGAGCTGTCGCCACCCTGGATCACTGCAAGGTCGCAGAGAACGACCTGAGCGGCATCGTGGTCACCCCGTCCCCCACCGTGGCGTCTCTGGGGCTCACCGACACCTTCGTGAGCCAGAACGCTGCCGCAGCCTCATCTCCGGCGGGAGGGCTCGTCATGCAGGCCAACACCAACCTCACAGGCTTCGCCCGGAACGTGTTCACGGCCAACAAGATCTCGCAGGTCACGGTCCAAAGCGTTGACGCGTGGACCGCGAACCTGAACCCGGGCGGCACCTGTGCCACCGGCAGCGAGATCTCCTGCTACAGCGGCGTCGATGGGATCAGGGCAGGCGGGGGCGCCAAGGTCACCGCGCCGAGCCTCACTTGGTCCACGACCGCTCCAGTCTCAGGAACCGACTTTTGGGGCGACGTGACCTGGAGCCCTGCGTGTACCCCGGCAGCCGTCAGGACGTGCCCGTAGAGCAGGGAGGCCGAGGCTACAATGTCAGAATGAAGCAGCATCACGTTCCCCGGGTCTACCTTCAGCAGTGGCGTGATGCCGATGGCCTGCTGGTTCGGTACTGCCGAATCGGCCCTCCTGGCGCCCCGAAGTTGCGTTGCGAGAAGAGATCGCCCAAGGAGATCTGCTGGAGGCGCGACCTCTACTCTCTTCCAGAGGGTGGAATCGCCAACGGGAAGACCGGCAACGAGCTTGAAGCCCTACTCTCGACGGAGGTTGAACAGGCTATCCCCGGCCTCGTGGCAGCGGTCAGTGGCCGCTCCGGCCTGCTCGAGCCCGCCCTCGGCGACCACATCAGGTGGCTCATGCAGACCTTCGTAGCTCGCGACCCGGACATGCTGGTTGAACTCGAGTCCGAGATGGCCGATTGGGCGACCGAGCACGAGTCGATGATTCGCAGGATCCTTGCGAACGCTCTCACTTCTGAGATCGCTGCCGAACTCAAGCAGTACCTGGACCCGAGGATGCCTACCGTTGCTGCTCGGGCTGGGCTTGCTGGGATCGTCGCAGCGGGGCAGCGGCCGATGCGCGGATGGCTCGAAGGCCAAGTTACTGTTCTCCGCAGTAGCGACATCCGGCCTGTGCTCGACGCGCTTGGGCTCGACCACTTCCCAACGTTTGAGGACCCCGTCGTTCAATGGGAGGCCAACGCCGCCGGGCTCATTGCCAGCTTCTCGGTTTCCCCCGACGTTCTCGTGCTGGTTCTCGAGGATGCCCGCGAAACGGGCTGGGACATGGTGCTGCGCCATCTCGTCTCGGCTCTGTCCCATCGGCAGTTTGCGATCTGTCGCACAAGGGCCGCCCAAGGTCTCTGGCTCGGCGAGGCCGAGAACCTTCTTCCCTGGACTCCACCGGGCTAGTAGCAGGCCGAGGCCGGTTGGGCGCGCTGCTGGGCAAGCAGTGCGAGCGCGGGCGCCATCGAGGTCAAGGTCGACCAACTCGGGCGGGCCCTGCGCCCCCGCCGCCCAGTAGTGTTGCGTTCCGGCGAGAACCCAACGATCTGAGCCGGTCCGTCCCGCGTAGTTGGCCACACTTGCCGACCAGCGGACCTGCCGCGGCGGGGGACTTGGACCAGGCGTAGCGGGGGTGGAGCACGAGGCGGGGGCGCCCCGGCGACCATCGACGCATGCCACGGTGGAGCGCGGGGCGCCCCCGCCTCGTAGTTCCCTACCGGGTCAGCAACATCGAGGAAGTTGAGAAGCCGGTGGGGCTGGGGACACTTCGGGTGTGTTCAAGACTCGGAGGCCCCATGTGCCCACCATGGGCCGCCCCACCGGCGGCACATCCATGCCTGTCTCGGCCCTATTCGTCCAGACCCAATCAGAAGGGCGGGTCGCGGATCGCCGACGCCGTCCTCACCGTGGCGATGCACGTGCAGATGCTGCTGTCGCCCGCCCAGTACCGGCCGGAGTCGTGTCGCTGCGGCAGTGACTGCCTCCATTTCCACGACCGGCGCGAGCGGCATCCCCGCGGTCTCGTCGCAGACGGCCAGGCGGTTCCGGTCGTAACCATCCTGGTCTTCCGCTGCGCCGACTGCGGCGCGACGTGGAGGGTGCTGCCCGCCTTCCTGGCGCGCTGCCTCTGGCGTCCTTGGGAGGTCGTGGAGCGCGAGGTCCAGGACCAGCCCCGCCCACGCTCTGCTCCCGCGGTGCCCGCGCGTACGGTCCAGCGCTGGCGGAGCCGCCTGGCCCAGTCGGCGCGGCTGCTCGTCCAGGTCCTGGTCGTCGCAGGTGGCCGGCTGCGCGAGCTCGCCGGACGCGTCCCCCTCGAGCCGACCCGCGGGGACCTGCTCGCTGCCTTCGACCTGCCCTTCGCCGTGCTCGCCGCGCTCCTCCACAGCCTGGCTCCGGGGGTCCGCGTCATGTAGCCCGCCTCGCGACGGCTTCGTCCCACCCCAAGTGGCGGTAGCCCTCCGCTACGACGAGGGCATGGACGACAAGACCAGGCAGGACATCGCGCTCTTCCGCATCTCGGTCCTCGGACCTCTCGTCGGCGCACGCCTCGAGCACGGTGACGTGCTCGAGTACTGCCGCGAGGCGGCCCGCTGGGACTGGGAACACCCCGACGGCACCATCCGAAGGATTGCCGCCGAGACCATCCGCGGCTGGCACTACGCCTACCAGCGGGGCGGGCTGCAGGCCCTGCTGCCTGCCGACCGCAGCGACCTGGGCACCACCGACATCCGGCCGGACCTCGCAGACCTCGTCCTGCGAGCGCCAAGGACAAACAAGGCGCCTTTCTCGTGTCAGCCCGAAGTATCCGCCGAGC
>CAZAIE010000356.1:0-4450 GCA_964485035.1 uncultured Myxococcaceae bacterium
ACTTCTCGTACTACCGGGCCTGGTGCTCGCTGCAGCGCCTCCCTGCGCCCGGGGCGCCGGCCTCGCCGCCAGGGCTGCTTGAGCTGGGAGCGGCCGACCCCGCCGAGCCCGCCGCGCCACCGGCGACGACCGTCGCGGTGCGGCCTCCCGTCGCGGTGCTGTACTTCGACTACGAGGGCTACGACGACGACCTCACGCAGCTTCGCAAGGGGCTCGCGCAGATGCTGGTCACGGACCTCGTCGCGGCGGGGGTCCGGGTGGTGGAGCGGGAGCGGCTGCAGGAGGTGCTGGAGGAGCTTCGGCTGAACCAGACCGCCTCGTTCGATCGTGCGACGGCGAACCGCGTGGGCCGGCTGCTGGGGGCGCGTCACCTGGTCATGGGCCACTTCCTCGAGAGCCAGGGGACGATGGTGGTCACCGCGCGCGTGGTGGAGACGGAGACCGGGGAGATCGTCGGGGAGTCGAAGGTCGCCGGGAAGCCCGAGGAGTTCTTCCTGCTCGAGGAGCAGATGGCCGCAGAGCTCGCGCGCGGCATCGGCCGGCTCGCGCCCCTCGAGCTGCCCGTTGCGCCCGCGAAGCCGAAGCCGCGGTCCAAGCCGACGCGGCAGGCGGTGAAGGCCGTCGCTCAACTCGGTCGGGCGCTCGACGCGCTGGACGAGAAGGACGAGGCGGGGGCGCGCAAGGCGCTCAAGAAGCTGCTCGCGCGGCACCCCGACTTCGCCGTCGCCGCCCAGCAGCTCTCGCGGCTGGAGTGACCGTCGCTACGGCGCGTCGATGGCGACCGTCACCTGTGGCGGCGTGGCGACCACTGTCGCGTGGGGCTTTTCGGGCGCGAACGGGTTCAGGGCCCAGGCGAACGCCGCGGTGAGCGCACCCGTGACCGTCCCCGTCCCGTCGAGGTTGGTGAAGGCGCGGAGGTCGAAGCTCTGTCCGTCGCGCAGGGCCTTCGCCCCCACGTTGCCGGTGAGGTCTCCGGTGCTCCCGGCGACGAGCACCAGCGGCATGAGCAGCACCTGTGCGCTGATGCCCTTCGGAGAGATGGAGATGGAACGTCCGGCCACGGCTCCGTACGCGAAGAGGGCGGGGGATGCAGGCGTGTAGGTGACCTTGCCGGTGAGCGAGACCTGTCCGAAGTCGAAGTCGGCGGTGACCGTCTCTCCCTCGGCGCAGGTGCGGACGCCGCCGAGATCCGCGACGAGGTTGATCGAGAACGCTGCGCCGGCGCCGAGCAGGGCAGGGACCGGGAGGTACTGCCCCGGAGCCAGGTCGTAGATCGCATAGGGATAGACCGTCTCCGTGGCGGTGGTGGTCACGCGGTAGCCGCTGCCGAACGCTGCCAGCAGCGTCTGCGGGTCGACCCCGCCCTGCATCGCCGAGGGATCGAGCGCGGCGACGGAGAGGCTCTGGTTCGGCACCGGTCCGGTGAACCTCACGTTGCCCTGGATGGTGCAGAAGCCCGGCTTCGATGCGCCCAGGAAGAGCTTCACGCCCTCGAGGCTCGCCTTAGCCGGGTCGTCGAGGTCCAGCTCGAACGTGAACTCCGCCCCGGACATGTCCACGACCGGGATGTAGATCCCGTCGCCGTTCGTGTCCGCGTAGGGGACTAGGCGGTGCGAGCCCGAGCCCAGTCCTTCGATGAGGAACGGGACCTCGCCGGCAGCCGTCTGCATCCCGAGCGGGAGGGTCGAGCCGTCGAAGGAGATGCCGCACTCGTGGCCAACCGCCAAGGCACCGATGACCACGGTCCCCGAGACGCTGCCCTTGGCGCCGGTCCGGACGTAGGTCGCGCTGCGGACGGGCTCGCGCGCCCCCTCGGGGGTCGTGGAGAAGAAGGTGAGGGTCGTCGTCGCGTCCAGCTTCAGCACCACGGGTGCGGTGCCGGTCTTCCGCGTGGGGCTGTTCTGCGGATCGCTGCCGTCGGTGGTGTAGCTGAGCGTCGCCGGTCGGTCCGTGGAGAGCGTGACCTCGACGGAGCCCTGGAAGGTCCCGGGCGGCGGAGACAGGGTCGTCGTCGCGTGGGAGGCGACGGAGCCGTCAGGGAGGGTGCCTCCGGCATCGGCCTCGGCTCCCGTGTCCGGGCGGTCCGCGTCGAGGTGGGTCCGCCCGCAGGCGGAGCTCGCGAGGAAGAGGAGCGTCAGGAGGGCAGCGCGGGTGGGCGTCATGGTCATGGAATTGTAGCCCCCTGGGGTCCGGCGAGGGCCCGGGCGTGCTTCCGGAAGAAGGCTTCCGAGCGCTCGCCGGTCGCCGCGCCGACGATGCGGCCCTCGGCATCCACGAAGATGGTCGAGGGGACTCCACTCACGCCGAACGGCGCGAGCACCTCGTCTCGGGTCACGGCCACCTGCAGCTCGAGGCCGAGCCTATCCCGCGCCGCGCGAACCTCGTCGAGGTCGGGCTCGATCGAGAGGGCGAGGAAGCCCACCCCTCGGGGCTCCCACTCGCGCCGCGCTGCTTCGAGCCCGGGAAACTCCCGGACGCAGACGCCTCAACCAGGCACCCAGACATTGATCACCCAGGGCTTGCCCCGCAGTTCGCTGGCCTTGAACTCGCGCCCGTCCAGCGCCTGCAGCGAGAGGTCGGGCAGGGGCCGGTCGCGGCGGTCGTAGCGCTCACACCCGGTGGCGGCGGTGAGCAGCAGCAGGACAACGACGGTCGAGATGGCCCGCATGCAGACCTCCGGTCTTGAGATGCGTGGGGCGACGGAGTGGGTTCTCGGGTGGACCGGGATCAGACGGGGAATCGGGACCCTGGGCCGGGAGCCCTGTGGTGACGGGCGTCCCGCCCGTCCTTCCCTGCAACTGTGGCTGACCTTCACCTGATGAAACCCGGGAGCCCGACGGGCGTCCCGCCCGTCCTTCCCCTTCAGATGATCGGACGGAGGATCGGGATCCGACCGGGAGTGCCGGCGGCTGAAGCCGCGCCTGAGGTTACAAAGCCCGCCCTTCGGCGGGCTCTGACGCTCGTCCGTCAGAACGTCAACGTTTCGCGCTCGCGCGCCACGAGGGCTGCAGGGCTCTTCTGCCGTGCCTCGTCCGCCAGCGCCTGGAGGTCCTTGTCGCTTCGCGTGGGCTCGTGGTGGAAGAGCACCAGCCGCTTCGCGTTTGCGCGCTCGAGGATCTTCAGGCCCGCGGTCCAGGTCGAGTGGCCCCAGCCCGTCTTCGCGGGCTTGCCGACGCCTTCGTACTCGTCGTCGGTGTACATGCAGTCGTAGACCAGCGCCTCCGCGTCTCTCGCCAGCTCGACCAGCGCATCGTCAGCGGCCGTGCCGTGCTCGGTGTCGGTGGCGTAGACGACGGACTTGTCCCCCAGCGCGATCCGGTAGGCGAGCACGCCGTTGGGGTGGTTCAACTCGTGCGCGGTGACCTGCAGCTTGCCCACCTGCACCGTCTGGCCCGAGGTGATGGTGTGGAAGCCGAGCTTGCTGCGGAAGGCGTCGAGGGTGACCGGGAAGTACGGCGCGACCATCTGCCCGGAGAGCAGCGAGCGCACGTCGCGTCCCTCGCGGACCGGGCCGTAGATGTCGATGACGGAGCCTGGGTTGTACGCCGGGCCGAAGAACGGCAGTCCCTGGATGTGGTCCCAGTGGTAGTGGGACACGAAGATCGAACAGCGCGCAGGCGTGCGTCCGAGCTTCTCGCCGTAGGACCGGAGCCCGCTGCCCATGTCGAGCAGGACCACGTCGTCACCGGAGCTGACCTCGACGCACGACGTGTTGCCGCCGAAGAGGTCGGTCGAGGGTCCGGGGGCAGGGATGCTGCCGCGGACGCCCCAGAAGGTGAGGTTGAGTTGGCCCATTCGGCGTCGCTCGGGTTCTGAGTGCGGGATCGCACGTAGCCGACGAACACCGGAAGTCTACACCGACCCCGACTGATCGAAAGAAATCGCCCCGAAGCTCAACCCGTCTGCTTGTCGGCGTCCTCGACTGCCTCGGGCAGCTCGATCATGTGACCGGTGCGCTCGACCTTGGTCCGCAGGTACCCGTGGTTGCCCTGGTGCACCGGCGCGATGGAGGGGATGCGGCGGCGCACGGGGATCCGCTCGTTCACCAGCGCGGCGATCTTGAGCGGGTTGTTGGTGATGAGGTCGACCGACTGGACGCCCAGCAGCCGGAGCATCTCGCCCGCGACGTCGTAGCGGCGCAGGTCGTCGGCGAAGCCAAGGAGCCGGTTCGCCTCGTAGGTGTCGGCGCCCTTGGCCTGGAGCGCGTACGCCCGGATCTTGTTGCCCAGGCCGATGCCGCGGCCTTCCTGGCGCAGGTAGAGGACAACGCCGCGGCCGTTGCGCGCGACGACGTCCAGAGCGTGATCGAGCTGGGCCTTGCAGTCGCACTTCAGGCTGCCGAAGACCTCGCTGGTGAGGCACTCGGAGTGGACGCGGACGGGCACGCCCTCTTCGCCGGAGACCTCGCCCATGACCATGGCGACGTGCTCGAGACCCGTCTTGCGCTCCC
>CAZAIE010000356.1:4460-7133 GCA_964485035.1 uncultured Myxococcaceae bacterium
CTCCCGGAAGATGACGGTGCGGAACTCCCCGCGCCCCGTCGGGAGGTCGGTCTCGGCGTAAATCTCCAGTGTCCTCGAGAGGTTGCTGGGCCTGTTGTCTCGCTGCGTTTCCATCGTCCGTCCCTTCCGCCCACCCGCCTCGGCATCCTTCCGGCTGCGAGGCGCGCAGATAATGGCTCGCGTCGTCGTTGGGTTCAAGCCCCCGAAAGCTGCTCGTTTCAAGGCCTTGGATGCTTGGCGCGACGGGGGGTTTCAGCCTTCGAAGGCGTCGAGGAGCTGGACCTTCACGGTTGCCCCGGCTGGGGCGGTCTCGAGCTCAGCTGGGAGGGCGATGAGGGCGTTCGCCTCGGCCATCGAGGAGATGAGCCCTGAGTCCTGCCGGGACACCGGCTTGACCACCACCAGCCCGTCTTCTAGGTGGGCGCGCGCCCGGACGAAGTGCACCAGCCCTGCCTTCTTGGTCAGCGGCGCTTCGAGTCGAGCCTGCAGCAGCGGCCGGGTCAGCAGGCGGCGTCCGGCGAGCTTGAGCAGCGCCGGGCGCACGAACTGCTCGAACGAGACCATCGCCGAGGTCGGGTTGCCGGGGAGGGCGAAGTAGAGCTGCTCGCCGCGCGCGCCGAACGCCACCGGCTTGCCCGGCTTCATCGCCACGCGCCAGAACGCGAGTTCGACACCGCGCCTCGCCAGCACCTCGCGGACGTAGTCGCGCTCTCCCACCGAGGCCCCGGCGCTGGTGAGGACCACGTCGCAATGGCCCGCGCCCTTCAGCGCTCGTTCGATCGCTGCCGGGTCGTCCGCGGCGCGTCCGAGCCGCACCGGAATGCCCCCGGCGGCGATGACCTGCGCTCCGATGGCCCAGGTGTTCGAGTCGACGATGCGCTGGGTCCCACCGTGCAGCTCGTCCAAGTCGCAGAGCTCGTCGCCCGTGGAGAGCACGCCCACTCGAGGCCGCTGGGTGACCTTGAGCTGCGACCGGCCGATCGACGCCAGCAGCGCAACGTGGGGCGGACCCAGCAGCGTGCCTGCGGGGAGCGCGCGCGTGCCACGGGACTGATCTGCGCCTCGGGCGCGTACGAACTCGCCCTTCGCAGCTGCGCGCTTGAAGGTCACGGAGTCGTCCTCGCGGGTCGCCTCCTCCTGCATCACGACCGTGTCCGCGCCCTCGGGGACTGGTGCGCCGGTCATGATGCGCGCGGCTTGTCCGGGACCGATGGCTGTCGTCGTTCCGTCGCCAGCGAACGCTGCGCCGACGACGGTGAGGGTGGCCCCGGGCGTCGCGAGATCGGCGCCGCGGACCGCGTAGCCATCCATCTGCGAGACCGCGTGCGGCGGGAGGTCGCGCGGGCTCACCACGTCCTCGGCGAGCACTCGCCCCAGACACTCCCAGAGACCGACCTGCTCGGCGGGGAGTGCCTGGACCTGCTGGAGTATCTGGTCGAGTGCCTCAGCGACGGTGAGCATGTTGCCTCCTCGGAAGCGGGAGGTCATAGCTCCTGGGCCCGGGGGAAGCCACGGCGACGTGGGGCGAGTCGCTGCTGCCGTTCGATTCGGTGCGTTTCGTTGGCCTCCATCGTGAACCACGCCTGCGAAGAGTGAAGTGCGCTGGAGGCGAGGCCTGGTCAGGCCGTTCGTTTGTTTCCCGCGGGATCTGTGTTTCCCTTCGGACCATGCCTGAGAGCCGCCTCGCCGCCTCCTTCCTGCCCCGCACCGCCGTCCTGGAGATGACGTACCGGTGCAACCACGGTTGCCTCTTCTGCTCCTGCCCTTGGTTCGACCCCAAGGGCAGCTTCGCGCGGCTGCCCGAGCTCACGCTCGACGAGTGGAAGCGGGTCCTGGCACGGCTCTGCGAGCTGGGCGTCACCGAGCTCTGCTTCACCGGCGGTGAGCCGCTCCTGAAGGACGGCCTCCCCGAGCTCATCCGCTTCGCGGCCTCGTGCAGCGCCGAGCACGTCCGCTCGGAGGGCGAGACACTCGTCGTCACGCGCGGCCCGCCCAACCTGCACCTGCTCAGCAACGGGCTCCTGATGTCGGAGGAGATCCTCGCGCTCTGCGCCGAGCTGGACGTGCACCTGGGGATGAGCCTGCCCGGACTGACCACCTTCCGGGAGCACACCGTCCACGCCGACGCCGAGGGCGTGTTGCACTGGTTCCGCCGCGCGAAGGCGCTGGGGGTGCGCACGCACGTGGGCATCACCGTCACCCGGAAGAACCTCCACGAGCTCTACGAGACGATGGCCGAGGCGCTCCTCGCCGGCGCCGACGAGGTGCTGCTCAACCGCTTCATGCCTGGCGGCCGCGGCCTCGCCCACACCCGCGAGCTGATGCTCGACCGCAAGGGTCTGGACCAGATGCTGCGGGTGGCCGAGGACGTCCTGCGCACCGCCAACCGCTACGGCAACGTGGGCACCGAGCTGCCGAAGTGCCTCTTCGACGAGAAGGCGCACACCCACCTCAAGGTAGGCAGCGACTGCGCCGCGGCGCTGCAGTTCTTCGTCCTCGACCCCTCGGGGTGGATCCGCGCGTGCAACCACTCGCCCGAGCGGCTCGGCTCCTTCGCGCAGCTCGACGCGGTGAAGGACCACCCCACCTGGCGCCGCTTCATCACCCGCGACCACCTCGCGACCGAGTGCCGCCCCTGCACACTCGCGAGCGGCTGCGCGGGAGGGTGCCGAG
>CAZAIE010000357.1:0-7130 GCA_964485035.1 uncultured Myxococcaceae bacterium
GCTCCGCGGGCACCGAGAACGCAGCGGTGGGGGGCTGGGCGCGGACCTCGCCCGTGCGGCCGGTGTGCAGCTCCTCATCGACCTGCGTCTTGTGGCTGAGGACGGTGTGGGCGAGGCCCGTGGCGGGCGCCCGCGTGCCTCCTCGCGGCGCCGGGAACAGCTCCTGCCGCTCGCCCGTCAGCGCCTCGAGCTGTCCGGCCAGGTACCCGTCGTGGGGGCGCTGTCGCAGCGCCTTGCGGAAGCAGAGGACGGCGCGCAGGACGTTGCCTTCCAGCCGGTAGAGGCTGGCGAGCTGGATCCAGAGGGCCACCACGTCCGGGGAGTCGGAGACTGCGGCCTCCAACTCGGCGATCTTGGGGTTCTTCGGGGCAGCCAGCGAGAGCGGGGCCTGGGCCGAGAGGGTGGCCAGGGTGGCGTTGAGCTGCGCGTCCTGCGGGGCGAGGTGCAGGAGGCGCAAGAGCTCCAGCGTCGCCCTCGCCCGGCTGGCCGCATCGCCCGCGGCGAGCAGCGCCTGCACCGACTGCCGGCCCCGCGCGAGGAAGTACTCGGTGATGCGCGGTCGGGTGGCCGCCGGGTCGCGCAGGAACGCGGTGAGCACCTCGTAGCCGCGCACGCCCACTGAGGCGAACCAGGCGTCCAGCGCCGCCACCACCTCCGTGCCCGAGGCGAAGCGCTGGTCCGGGTCGCGCTGGAGCAGCTTCTCGGCGAGGCGCCCCAGCTCTGGCGGGACCGACGGGGCGAGCTCGCCGACCAGCGGGGCATCGCTGCGCAGGACCTTCACCATCGTGGCGCTGGGGGTCTCGGCGATGAACGGGTTCACTCCGGTGAGCAGCTCGTAGAGCACGACCCCCGCCGAGAAGAGGTCGGAGCGCGCGTCCACCGGCCGGCCCGCGGCCTGCTCCGGGCTCATGTACGCCGGGGTTCCCAGCACGCCCCCGGTGGCGGTGAGGGTGGTCGCGTCGCGGGACTTGGCGATGCCGAAGTCGGCGATCTTCAGGGCCCCGGCCCGGGTGAGCAGCAGGTTCGCGGGCTTCACGTCCCGGTGCACGAGGCCGCGGCCGTGGGCGTACTGGAGGCCCAGGAAGAGCTGCCGCGCGAGCTGGGCCGCGACCACCGCGGGCAGCGCCTCCTTCTCGCGGGCGAGCAGGCCGTCCAGGGCCCCGCCGTCCACGAACTCTGAGGCGATGAAGAACCGGCCCGCGTCCTCCCCGCAGGCGAGGACCTTCACGATGTTGGGGTGCGCAAGCTCCGCGCTCGCGGCGATCTCCCGCTGGAAGCGCTGCACCAGCTGCGGGCTTCCGGCGAGGTGGGGGTGCATCAGCTTCAGCGCCACCGGCGCCGGCGAGCCGTCCTGGCGCGCCAGGTACACCGTGGCCATCCCGCCCGCGCCCAGCGTGCGCTCCACCGTGAACCCGGCGATCCGAGTGCCTTCCATGCCCGCTCCCGCGCAGGCGCGCAGGATACACCCGGCGTCCCACCGCCTCCTGCTCCGTCACTTCCCGCGCACGCGGCCGCCCTTTCCGCTATCACTAGCCACCTTTTTCGGACGGCCTGGAGGCGCCATGGACTACCGCGAGAACATCCTCGACGCGATCGGCAACACCCCGCTGGTGAAGCTCAACAAGCTGGTCGGCCCCGAGGACGCCACCGTGCTGGTGAAGTGCGAGTTCATGAACCCCGGCGGCTCCATCAAGGACCGCATGGCCCTGCACATTCTCGACAAGGCGGAGAAGGCGGGCCTGCTCAAGCCGGGCAGCACCATCGTGGAGAACACCAGCGGCAACACCGGCTTCGCCGTCGCCATGGTCGCCGCGGTGAAGGGCTGGCGCTGCGTCTTCACCATGCCGGACAAGATGTCGCAGGAGAAGGTGGACGCCCTGAAGGCCATGGGCGCCGAAGTGGTGGTCACCCCCACCAACGTCCCCGCCGAGGACCCGCGCAGCTACTACGAGGTGGCGAAGCGGCTCGCCCGCGAGACCCCGGGCGCGTTCATGCTGAACCAGTACCACAACCCCGACAACGTCCAGGCCCACTACGCCTCCACCGGCCCGGAGATCTGGAAGCAGACCGGCGGGGCGGTGGACTACTTCGTCGCCGGGTTGGGCACCGGCGGGACCATGAGCGGCGCCGGCCGCTTCCTCAAGGAGCAGAAGCCGGGCATCCGCAACGTCGGCGTGGACCCGCTCGGCTCGGTCTACGCGGGCTGGTTCAAGACCGGCAAGCTGGGGACGCCGCACGTCTACAAGGTGGAGGGCATCGGTGAGGACATGCTCTGCAAGGCCATGGACTTCTCCGTCCTCGACGACGTGCGCCAGGTGGACGACAAGCAGTGCTTCCTCACGGCCCGCAGGCTCGCGCGCGAGGAGGGCATCTTCGCCGGCGGCTCCTCGGGCGCGGCGGTCCACGCGGCCTGCGAGGTGGCGCGCGAGGTGGGGAAGGGCAAGGTCGTGGTGGCGGTGCTCACCGACGGCGGCCGGCCCTACATCTCGAAGTGCTACGACGACGGCTGGATGCGCGACAACGGCTTCCTCCCCCAGGGGCAGGGGACGGTGCGCTCGCTGCTGCAGGGCGACCGGCCCGCGGTGATCACCGCGTCCATCGGCGAGAAGGTCCAGGTGGTGGCGGACCGGATGAAGGCCAAGGGCATCAGCCAGATGCCGGTGGTGGACGCCAAGGGTCACGCGACCGGGATGATCCACGAGGTGGACCTGCTCAACGCGCTGCTCGAGGGGCGGGTCTCGCCCAAGGACCCGGTGGACCGCCTGGTGGCGCCGCTGCAGGGCGTGGTCCACCTCGACACTCCGGTGTCCCAACTCCGGGAGATCTTCGCGCAGGACAACGTGGCGGTGGTCCAGGAGGGCGCCAAGGTCACGGCGATCATCACCAAGATCGACCTGATCGAGCACCTCGCCGGCACTCGCTGAGGAGGAGTCAGGGGATGCAGAGGTGGCTGCTGCTGCATGTCAGCGGCAGCGCGCACTGGGGGTCGGCGTAGCAGTAGCCGCCCTCGCCGGAGTAGGCGACGCAGTGCCCGTTGATCGCCACGCCCTGCGGCTGGCAGCACCCCTCGGAGTCGGAGCAGGCCAGCCCCCGCGGCACCGCGGCGCAGTCCTGCCGCAGGTCCTGCTGCACGCCCTCGCTGTCGAACCAGTACCAGTCGGCGCTCGAGTTCGGCCCCACGCACCGCGAGGTCGCGTGCTGCTGGTAGATGGCGAGGCAGGCTCCCGCGTCGAGCCGGTACCCGGGCTCGCAGGCGGTGGCGAGGCACGGGCCCCAGCCGGTCGCGCCGAGCGTCTGGAGCCCCGTTCCGTGGGCGACCGTGCAGGCGCGCGTCTCGGGGCCGGCGTCGGGGCTGCTGGCGCTGGCGTCGGGGCTGCCCCCGTCGCGCGTCCCCGCGTCCCGGCCACTGGCTCCCGCATCGGGGCGACCCGCGTCGGCCGGGGACGAACCGGCGTCCGGGACCCCTGCCACGCACCGCGCCGCGACGCAGCGCTCGCCCTCGGGGCAGAGCACGTCGACGCACTCCCGCGCGAGGCAGCGGTCCTGGTCGCAGACCTCGCCAGGGCCGCAGGGCGTCGCGCAGTCCGGGGCCACGCAGCGGCCAGCCACGCAGACGGCTGCTCCCTGGCAGACCACGCCCTCGCAGAGCACGTCCACGCAGACGCCCTGGCTGCAGAACTCGTGCGGGCCGCAGGGCGTGGCGCAGTCCCTGGCGCGGCAAGACCCGGCGACGCACAGAGACCCCGCGGCGCACACCACTCCGACGCAGT
Organism: uncultured Myxococcaceae bacterium; assembly: GCA_964485035.1. Classification (GTDB taxonomy): domain Bacteria; phylum Myxococcota; class Myxococcia; order Myxococcales; family UBA5297; genus CAZAIE01. The sequence goes on from CAZAIE010000357.1 coordinate 3,771, forward strand.
CGGGGACGATGCAGTTGCTCCCGGCGCAGAACTCCACCTCGCGGCAGGCGAGGTCGGCGCAGTCCGTGGGGAAGCACAGCCCCCGGGCGCAGACCTCACGCGCCGGGCAGGCACAGCCGGCATCGACGGGAGCAATCGCCGCGTCGCTGGCGGCGACACACACACCGCCGTGGCAGCGCTGGCCCGCGAGACACTCGTCGTCCAGCCTGCAGGTCAGCGCCGGCGAGGAACAGCCGAGCCCGACCAGCACCGCGAGGCACCCCAGCCGCTTCATGGCAACCTCCGGGATTGCCAGACCCTACCCCAGTTCCAGCGCCGGTCAGCTTTGCGGGTTGGACCGCGTGGTCCTCTGGCCATACGGCCCGAACAGCGCCCCGACCAGCGACGACTGCAGGTACCGCACGGACGGACCGGAGGTCGCTTTCCATCGTTGTTTCAAGTGCTTGAACTGTGCCTCCGGGATGCGCGGAGTCACCGCCTTCACGGAGATCTCGGCGACGAGGAGCCGGCGGAGGAGGGGACGCGAGCCGTTCATGGCCCCTTGGTGTACCCGTGGCAGAAAAATGAACGTCCGCTGGAGGACGAAGGCCCAGATTCTTGGGCCCAGCCGTCCGGGCCGCCGCGTATGCTGGCGGCCATTTTCGAGCGCCGGGGTCGCAGAGGCATGGTGGAAGGAAAGCTGGTCCAGGTCGCGGTCGGCCGTCCCGTGCGCGGGCCGTTCACGTACCGGCTGCCGCAGTCGCTGGGCTCCGAGGTCGTCCCCGGCCAGCGGCTCCTGGTCCCGTTCGGGCGCGGGAAGGCCGTGGGCTTCGTCCTGGGAGAGGCGCAGGCCCCGCCGCCCAGGACGCTCAAGGACGTCGTCCAGATCCTCGAGGTGGAGCCCAGCTTCCCGCCGGACCTGCTCGGCCTGCTCACCTGGACCGCGGCCTACTACCGCTACCCGCTGGGCGAGGTCCTCCGCGGAGCGCTGCCTCCCGGGCTGACGCGGCCGGGGGAGGCGCCGGTCGCGCGGCCGGGCCTGCGGGAGTGGGTGGCGCTGACCGCGGCGGCGCGCGAGCAGCCCCGGCCGCGCGGGCCGGCGATGAACGCGGTGCTCGACTACCTCACGGTCGCGCCGGGCGAGGTCGACCTCGAGGAGCTGGCCACGGCCATCCCCGGGGTGCGCGACCCGCTCAAGCGGCTGCTGGCGAAGGGGCTGGTCTCGGTTCGCGAGGAGCCCATCGTGCCGGACCGGCCGGAGCTCGCGCTGGCGGGCCGGCCGGTGCCCACCCCGACTCCGGAGCAGGCCGCCGCGCTCGTGGATCTGGAGCAGGCGGTGGAGGCGCGGGCCTTCGCCCCGTTCCTGCTCCACGGCGTGACCGGCTCGGGCAAGACCGAGGTCTACCTGCGCAGCATCCACCGGGCGCTCGAGCTGGGGCTGGGGGCGCTGGTGCTGGTCCCGGAGATCGCGCTCACCCCGCAGCTGGTGGGGCGCTTCCGCGCCCGCTTCGGCGAGAAGGTGGCGGTGCTGCACTCGGGGCTCAAGGATTCGGAGCGGCTCGCCGAGTGGCGGCGGCTGCGTGCGGGCGAGGCCCCGCTGGCGGTGGGGGTGCGCTCGGCCATCTTCGCGCCGGTGCACCGGCTGGGCATCGTGGTCGTCGACGAGGAGCACGACGGCTCGTTCAAGCAGGAGGAGAAGCTGCGCTACCACGCCCGCGACCTCGCGGTGGTGCGGGCCCAGCGCTGCGGCTGCCCGGTGGTGCTGGGCTCGGCCACGCCCTCGCTGGAGAGCCTGCAGAACGCGCGGCAGGGCAAGTACCGGCTCGTGGAGCTGCGCCAGCGCGTGGACGACCGGCCCATGCCCGAGGTCCACCTGGTGGACATGCGGCTCTTGGGCTCGGGGCACGGCCACGTGCGCGCGGCGTTCCCCCAACTGGCGGCGCGGGCGCGCATGCGCGAGCTGGAGGCCCAGCGCGCCGCGGAGGCCTCACCCGACTACGTCCCGCCGCCGCCTCCTCCTCCCGAAGCGGGCGAGGCGGACGGCCCCGCGCTGCTCTCCGCGCCGCTCTGCGGGGCGATCGAAGAAGTGCTCCAGGCGAAGCGGCAGGCCATCCTCTTCCTCAACCGGCGCGGTCAGTCCACCTACCACGTGTGCCTCTCCTGCGGCCGCTCGGTGGCCTGCGTGAACTGCGCGGTGAGCCTCACCGCGCACGGCTCGGGCAGGAAGCTGATGTGCCACTACTGTGGCCACGTGGAGCCGCTCCCCGAGCTCTGCCCGCAGTGCCACGGGCCCATTGAGGCGCTGGGGATGGGCACCGAGAAGGTGGAGGAGGAGCTGCACCGCCGCTTCCCCTCGGCCCGGGTCTGCCGGCTCGATCGCGACTCGGCCACCGACGCCGAGGACGTGACCGCGGTGCTCGCGGCCTTCGCCAAGGGCGAGAAGGACATCCTGGTCGGCACCCAGATGGTGGCCAAGGGGCACGACTTCCCCGGGGTGACGCTGGTGGGCGTGCTGCTCGCCGACGTGGCCCTGAACCTGCCCGACTTCCGCGCCGCCGAGAGGACGTTCCAGCTCCTGGCGCAGGTCGCCGGACGGGCCGGTCGCGGGACCGAGCCGGGCCGGGTCTTCGTGCAGACGTTCAACCCCGAGGCCAAGGCCATCGGCAGTGTGGTGGGCCACGACTTCCGCGCCTTCGCCGAGCACGAGCTGGAGCTGCGGCGGGCGTATGCGTACCCGCCCTTCTGCCGGATGCTCTCGGTGCGCATCGACGGCATCCACCCGCAAGGGACCGCCCAGGCGGCGCGGATGGTGGCCAAGGCCATCGCCGACGCGGCGCGCAGGACCAACGGCGCCCTGCGCATCCTGGGCCCGGCCCCGGCGCCGTTCGCGAAGCTGCGCGGGCGCACGCGCTGGCAGGTGCTGGTGAAGGGGCCCTCGGCGAAGGCGCTGCTGCCCGCGGCCGAGGCGGTCGAGGCCATCGCCGACACCCTGCCGGGCGGCGCGCGCGCGAGCCTCGACGTCGATCCCATCGCGATGCTGTGAGCGACGACCGGGCGAACCCTGGCTCCAGCCCCCAGGCTAGGCCTCGGCCTCGGAAGCCTGGAGCTGCCGGCCGACCTTCCGCTCCCTCGAAGATGTCAGCTCCCACCGGCAAGGAGCCGCACCGGGCACGAGCATTCGGACGCCTGCGCTAGTCTCGCGCCAGCCGGCGGATGAGCTCGGCCTCCTTGGGGAACAGGCGGCACAGGTCCGCGGCGTAGCCGAGCTCGAGGTCCTCGAACTCGAAGCACGGGGCCACCGTGCAGCCGCACAGCGCCGGTCCGCCCTCGGCCTCCGCCGCCTGCCAGGCCCCCGCGCGCACGAAGGCCTGTGGGTTCTGC
>CAZAIE010000358.1:0-7112 GCA_964485035.1 uncultured Myxococcaceae bacterium
TGCCCGGATTACCAGGGGTTACGCGGGGCTCTCAAGCGGCTCGAACGAACTCTGGAGCGCCGGGCGAAGTGGGACGCTCGGAAGGACTACCGCGGCCCGGTGCGCCCAGACCTCAACGGCGCCGTGGGCATTCCTACTGGCTGGACGTGGGCGTCAGTAGATGAAGTCGGGGACGTACTGCTCGGACGGCAACGCGCCCCGCAGTACCTCACAGGTCAATTCTCCCGGCCCTACCTGCGCGTTGCCAACGTCAAGGACGACGCACTCGATCTCAGTGACATTGAGCAGATGGATTTTTCCCCCGAGCACCTCGCCAAGTATCGACTTCTTCCAGGTGACATTCTCGTCAGCGAAGGGCAAAGCCTTGAACTTGTCGGCCAGAGTGCCATCTACCGCGGCGAGATCGAGGGCCTGTGCTTCCAAAAGACCTTGCACCGCTTTCGAACCGTACCTGGGGGTCCGAGCGCCGAATTCGCCCAGATCGTGTTTCGCTCGCATGTGAAGTCGCAGGTCTTCCGGCGATTTGCGTCGATTACAACCAACATCGCGCACCTGACACTGGAGAAGTTCAAGTCGGCGCCCTTCCCGTTGCCTCCTACGGCCGAACAGGAGCGAATCGTGGCGGCAGTCGCCTCGCTGCTGTCCGTAGCGGATGAAGTCGAGCGCAGCATCCGGCTACTGCTGGCGCGCTCCCAGCGCCTCCGCCAGTCCATCCTAAAACGCGCCTTTGAGGGAAGGCTCGCCCCCCAGGACCCGACGGACGAGCCTGCCTCTGCCCTGCTAGAGCGCATCCGCGCAAGCTCCGAACCGGACGTGGCGCCGCGAAAGGGTGGCAAGACCCGGTCAACGAAGACTTCCGCGAGGGGGAACGGATGAAGAAGCAGGACATCAGCGTGGAGTCGCTCGTTGGGATGTTCGAGCGCCGCGAGCTTCAGCTGCCCGAGATCCAGCGGCGGTACGTGTGGCGAGCCCCCCGGGTCCGCGACCTCCTCGACTCCCTGTACCGCGGATACCCGAGTGGCTCGATTCTGCTCTGGGAGACGGATGCCGAAGTGCCTACGCAGAACCTCGCCATCGAGGGGCCGACGAGTCCGTTCTCGTCGAGAAAGCTCCTGCTGGACGGGCAGCAGCGCCTGACCTCCCTGGCGGCGGTCATTCGTGGGCAGTCAGTCACCGTCCGGGGGCGAAGACGCCCCATCGATATCCTCTTCAACCTCGACCACCCCGAAGGTGCCCCGAGCGAGCTGGCGGAGGTCCTCGGTGACGAGGAGTCGCTGCTGGACGACGAGGGCGACGATGCCGGAGCCGACGAGGATGACGATGCAGACGCTATCAACGAGCGCCTGAAGCAACGGACCTTCGTCGTTGCCAGCAAAGCGCTCGCCCAGCAGCCGAACTGGGTCTCGGTGAGCCGCATCTTCAAGGACTCCGACCGCGACATCCTCACCAAGGCAGGTGTCCGCGACTGGAACGATCCGAGGTTCGACCTCTACACCAAGCGACTGAACCGCGTGCGGCAGATCCGCGAGTACTCCTACGTCGTGAACGTCCTGGAGCGGGACCTCTCCTACGAGGAGGTCGCCGAAATCTTCGTCCGCGTGAACTCCCTCGGGATGAAGCTCCGGTCCTCCGATCTTGCGCTCGCCCAGATCACGGCAAGGTGGCAGAACTCCCTCAAGGTCTTCCAGGAGTTCCAGGACGAGTGCGAAGACAAGTGGTTCACCCTCGACCTCGGCTTGCTGGTTCGCGCGATGGTCGTCTTCGCGAGTCAGCAGTGCAAGTTCAAGCTCGTCGGGAGCCTGCCCATCCAGGCGCTGAAGGATGGTTGGGAGCAGACCAAGGAAGGCATCCGCTATGCGGTCAACTTCCTCCGCACCAATGCAGACATCCCCGACGAATCCCTGCTGTCGTCGCCCAATCTCATCATCCCGCTCGCGGTCTACAGCCAGCTCAAGCACAACGCGATTTCGGACAAGGAAGTCAGGGACCTTCTCTATTGGCTGCACGCCGCCAACCTCCGCGGACGCTATTCACGCGGCTCGATGGAGACCCTGCTCAACGAGGACCTGGCCATCCTGTTCAAGAACGGATCGCCGACGGACCTTCTGCCTCCGATCCAGCGCCTCTTCGGCAGGTTCCACGTCGAGCCGCTCGATCTGGCAGGACGTCCGGTTCGGAGCCCGCTCTTCCCGATGGCCTTCCTGGCCCTGAAGGCAGCAGGTGCGAAGGATTGGCGAAGCGGGCTGGGGATTTCGCTGACCCACCAGGGCAAGCTGCACTTCATCGAATACCACCACATCTTCCCCAAGTCGTTGCTCAAGAAGGCGGACTATGAGGGGAGCGAGATCAACGAGATCGCCAACATGGCGTTCATCTCGGGCGACACGAATCGCCGCATCTCCAACAAAGAGCCGAGTGAGTATTTGCCCCAGGTGATTGCGGAGCACGGGGAGGCCGCGCTGGCGAGCCAGTGCATTCCCCTCGACCCGGCGCTCTACCGCATCGAGAACTACCGCAAGTTCCTGGAGTACCGGCGCGAGGCCCTCTCCAAGGCCATCAACGCCCATCTCGAGAAAGCGAAGAACGGGTGAACCAGTGACCGACACCCAGCAGATCGTGCAGAAGCTGTGGAACTACTGCTCCGTCCTCCGGGACGACGGCCTCTCCTACGGTGACTACGTCGAGCAGCTCACCTACCTGCTCTTCCTGAAGATGGCCTACGAGCAGACCCAGGAGCCGTGGAACAAGCCGTCGCCGGTGCCCAAGGGCTTCGACTGGCCCAGCCTCGTCGCCAAGGACGGCGACGCCCTGGAGGCGCAGTACCGCAAGACCCTGGAGGGGCTGGGCAAGTCGAAGGGGATGCTCGGCATCATCTTCCGGAAGGCGCAGAACAAGATCCAGGATCCGGCGAAGCTCCGGCGGCTCATCGCCGACCTCATCGACCGGGAGCAGTGGACCACCCTCGACACCGACGTGAAGGGCGACGCCTACGAGGGGCTGCTGGAGAAGAACGCACAGGACACCAAGAGCGGCGCGGGGCAGTACTTCACGCCGCGCGCCCTCATCCGCGCCATCGTGGACGTGGTGGCGCCCAGGCCCGGGGAGACCATCTGCGACCCCGCGTGCGGCACCGGTGGGTTCCTGCTGGCCGCCCATGACTACGTCGCCCACCACCACAAGCTCGACAAGGACCAGAAGAAGCACCTGAAGCTCGAGGCCCTGCGCGGCTGGGAGATCGTGGACAACACGGCACGGCTCTGCGCCATGAACCTGCTGCTCCACGGTGTCGGTGGCGACGAGTCGCCCATCTCCGTGGACGACGCCCTGCGCGGCGACCCCGGTGAGCGCCACGACGTGCTGCTCTCGAACCCGCCGTTTGGGCGGAAGTCGAGCGTCACGGTGGTGAACGAGCAGGGTGAAGAGGAGAAGGAGGCGCTGACGGTCGTCCGCGACGACTTCTGGGCTTCGACCTCGAACAAGCAGCTCAACTTCGTCCAGCACATCAAGACGCTCACCAAGGTGAACGGCCGGGCCGCGGTGGTGGTGCCCGACAACGTGCTGTTCGAGGGCGGGGCCGGTGAGGTGATCCGGCGGAAGCTGCTGCACGAGTGCGACGTGCACACGCTGCTGCGGTTGCCCACGGGCATCTTCTACGCACAGGGCGTGAAGGCGAACGTGCTCTTCTTCGACAAGAAGCCGGGCCGCGAGAAGCCGTGGACGGACAAGCTCTGGATCTACGACCTGCGGACCAACAAGGACTTCACGCTCAAGACCAACCCGCTCAAGCGCGAGGACCTCGACGAGTTCGTCGCCTGCTACAAGCCGGGGAGCCGCCACGAGCGGAAGGCCACGTGGACCGAGAAGAAGGCCGAGGGTCGGTGGCGGGCGTTCAGCTACGACGAGATCATCCAGCGCGACAAGGTGAGTCTGGACATCTTCTGGCTGAGGGACGAGAGCCTGGAGGACTCGGCGAACTTGCCGGCGCCGGAGGTGATTGCCCGAGAGATTGTGGACGACCTGCGGACGGCGCTGGAGCAGTTCGAGGCGATTGAGGCGGACCTCGGGCGGAAGGCGGGGTGAGGATGTCCGTGCCGCAGGTAGGCTAAGTGGGGCCGTCGACGGCGCGGAAGAATTCGCTGGAGGACTCACCGTTCGTCGCTCGGTGCAGCGGCAGCTCACATTCGATCAGGAACCAGCGACATGGAAGGCATCATCGTCGAGCCGCTGTCGGATGGCGCCGGAATCGAGCTGGTCCTCCACCCGCTCGCGGCCCTCTCGGTTGAGGGTTCCGAGGCGCTGGCCCAGTGGGAGGAGCTGGGCTGGACCAAACGACTGCCTGGTACGGCGGTAGGGCACAGACGCATCCAGTGCTCCCCGGCCCTGTTCGAGGCCCTTGCGACGTTGGAGGGAGAGCAGGGCAGCGACTTCCTCGTCTACCAGCGGCAACAGCTGCGATCGCTGCTTGGCATTCGGCCAACGACTGCACGGCTCGAGGCCCTCTCCTTCGTCGGCGCGAGGACGCTTCGGTTCCAGGTCCGTGTTGGGGAATCGGTCCTTCCGGAGGAGACGGCCTACTTGGTCAGTTCCGCGGCCGGTATCGAGGTTCTCGACCCGTGTGTCGGGTGGCTGCAGAGGCAAGTGCGCGACTGGAACACCCTCGGCCCGACGAACCGAGCGCAGCAGCTCGACTTCCTTGGAAAGGTGCAGAGCTACGGGGCCAAGCTTGCGAGCCTGGGAGAGCCGGTACAGCTCGTCCTCGACGAGCACATCCGGGAGTTTGAGGTGGTCGCGCCCAAGAGCGTGCGACTCCAGTGGAACAGCGACAGCTCCGACAAGTTCGGGACCTACTCGCTGTCTGCAGCGGCCGTTCTTCCGAACGGGGAGACCACCCCGCTCAAGCTCGATGCGCTCGACCCCGCGGTGCCGGTCCTTCAGGTCTCAGGCAAGCGCTTCATGGCCTTTGACCCTGACAGTCACCAAGTGCTTCGAAGCGTGGCGTCCAGTCGTCAGCGGCGCACCAAGAAGGAGGTCGCCCCAGTCCTGGAGCGCCCCGAGCTCCTGGTCCCACCGGGCGTCTCCGGGGGGCTGTTCGACCTGTCGGAGTACAGCGCGAGGGTCAAAGGCTTCGAGACCGCGGAGAAGCCAAAGCGGCCGCAGATTGTCAGGTCGTCAGGCATCCAGTGGTTCGAGGCCCCACCAGACGACCGGCCGTTCCTCGAGGTGGTAGTCGATGTTGGAGACGCCCCACCGACAGTGTTGCGATTCCATCGTCCCGAGGAACTGCTCGCGGCGCGAGATGCCACCAAGGACGCGGTTGTGGCCGGTCGCTGTCACCCGCTCCAGGTCTGCGGACGCGAGGTGGTCCCCACGGAGGCCCTGTACCACCAGCTCGATCTCGAGTGGGCCCTGTATGAAGCTTCGCGCCCAGCGACAACGAACGCAGCGGTACCCGGCGCGCGGGTCGGCGTCGTTTTGGAGGACGATCTCCAGCCCGCCGAGCACGAACTCGCAATCCTAAGTGGCCGGGTTCCCTGGGGCCTGCTCGAAGAACTTCTCCTCCCCGGCAAGGTCCTCAAAGAGCATCAGCGGACGGGTATCGCGTGGATGTGGAGCAGTCTCGAACGGGGAAGCCCCGGGGTTCTGCTCGCCGACGACATGGGGCTTGGGAAAACGCTCCAGGTCGCCGTGCTCGTCGCCCTGGCGCGCGCAGCGAAGCGCGTGACCAGACCGGCGCTGGTTGTCTGTCCGGTGATCTTGCTCGAGAACTGGCAGGCGGAACTCTGCCGGTTCTTCCGCGAGGGCGCATTTGGGACCGTCCACGTTCTTCACGGGGACGGCGTGCGGGCGCTGACGCGAGCGGACGGCCGACTGGATTGCGAAGTGCTGCAGAGCCACGGGTTGGTGCTGACCAACTACGAAACGCTGGACCGCCACCAACAGTCGCTCCTCACCGTCGATTGGGGATGCGTCGTGTTGGATGAGGCCCAGGCGATCAAGAACCCCGGCACCTTCCGGTCGAGAGCGGCAAGGGCGCTGAAGCGAGACTTTGCTGTGTGCTCGACCGGCACTCCTGTCGAAAATCGGCTGGCGGACCTGTGGACCCTCTTCGACTTCCTCAGTCCCCAAGTGCCGTTCGGTAGCCTGGAGGAGTTTCAGCGAGAGTACGAGGCACAGGGAAGCCTTGGGGCCGCAAAGGCGCGCACGGCGTTGCACTACCCGAGCGCCAGGTCGAAGGTTCTTCGCCGGGCCAAGAGCGAGGTGCTGGATCTCAAAGAGAAGCGAACCATCGAGCGGCCTGTCTCGATGACGCCAGAGCAGTATCAGCTCGAGCGGCGGCTGATTGGGATGCACCGTGCCAAGCCGAAGAACAGTGCGCTCGAGCTGCTCGGCGACCTCGAGAAGGTCTACCAACACCCTTGGCTGTTGCGGGAGAGCGAGGACGTCCTCGGGTCCGTGGACCTCATCGTCAAGGGGAGCCCGAAGCTGAAGGCGTGCCTCGAGATTCTCGACGAGGTCCGGCGTCGTGAAGAGAAAGTGCTGGTCTTCACGCGATGGACCCGGATGCAAGCCATCCTGTGTCGATGGCCACGAGGCTCCGCAGCGAGTTGACGGTCGAGGTCGGCGAAGTGGCTGCCGTCTGGCCGGGAAATCGCGGAGTCGGAGAGCCGCAGATAGCGTGAGGTCGGCGGTGCGGAAATGACGAGGGCCCGGGTCTGACCACCCGAGCCCTCCGGTCAGCGGCGGTGTAGACGCGACCGTTGTCCGACTTGTGCCACGCGGTGTGGCCGGCGTCCAGAATTCGCCCGTCCGCTGGATGGGCTTGGACTGCGACCACTGCGGTGCCTGCGACGACGTGCCCCGGCTGCAGCTCTCCTGCGGCAAGTGCCAGCAGCGCTTCTTCGTGTGCGAGAGCTGCTACCGCGGCGAGGGGTACTGCGGCCCGGAGTGTAGAGGTGCGAGCCAGAAGGAGATCGACCGCGAGAAGCAGCGGCGGTACCGGCAGACCCCGGCCGGCAGGGAGAACCACCGGGAGCGCGCGTGGGCCCATCGGGCAAGGCAGCGCGAGGAGGCGGCGGCCACGCGCGTGGACTACCCGGGTTCCAGAAAACTTG
>CAZAIE010000359.1:0-7108 GCA_964485035.1 uncultured Myxococcaceae bacterium
TCTTCGTGCCGCAGATGACCATCAACCTCATCCCCGGGCAGATCAGCATCAAGCTCGGGCTCAAGGGCCCGAACTGGTCGCCGGTCTCCGCCTGCGCCACCGGGGCCCACGCGGTGGGCGAGGCCTTCCGCACGGTGCAGCGCGGCGACGCCGACGCCATCCTCGCTGGAGGCAGCGAGGCGCCCATCACCCCCTGCGGCGTGGCCGGCTTCACTGCTGCCAAGGCGATGTCCACCCGCAACGACTCGCCCACGACCGCCAGCCGCCCCTTCGACAAGGACCGCGACGGCTTCGTGATGGCCGAGGGCGGCTCGGTGGTGGTGGTCGAGGAGTTGGAGCACGCCCGGGCCCGCGGTGCGCGCATCTACGCGGAGATCGTGGGGTATGGCGCCAACGCCGACGCCTTCCACATCACCCAGCCCGCGCCCGAGGGCGCCGGCGCCGCGGCGGCGATGAGGCTGGCGCTCAAGGACGCGAAGCTGAACCCCACCGACGTGGGCTACGTGAACGCGCACGGCACCTCGACCGCCTACAACGACGCCAACGAGACCCGGGCCATCAAGGCGGTCCTCGGCGACCACGCGAAGAAGACGCCGGTGAGCTCCATCAAGTCGATGATCGGCCACCAGCTGGGCGCCGCCGGCAGCACCGAGGCCGCGGTCTGCGCACTGGCGCTCCACCACGGCATCCTCCCGCCCACCGTCAACTACCAGACCCCCGATCCCGACTGCGACCTCGACTACGTGCCCAACCAGGCGCGGGAAGTGCGCTTCGAGGTCGCGCTGAGCAACTCCTTCGGCTTCGGGGGCACCAACTGCGTGCTGGCCTTCCGGCGCTTCGCCGGATGACCACACCTGGGAGCACCATGAAGATCGCCCTCGCGTCGGATCATGCCGGCCTCGTCCTGAAGCGGGAGGTCGCGGAGGCGCTGCGCGCCCTCGGCCACGTCGTCGAGGACCTGGGCGCCTTCGAGACGGCCTCGGTCGACTACCCCGACTACGCCGGGAAGGTCGCCCGCGCCCTCCGTGCCAAGGAGGCCGACCTCGGCGTGCTGGTGTGCGGCACCGGCATCGGCATGTCCATCACCGCCAACAAGTTCCGCGGCGTGCGCGCTGCCCTCTGCCACACGGAGTTCGAGGCGCGCATGACCCGCGCCCACAACGACGCCAACGTGCTCTGCCTGGGCGAGCGCGTGGTCGGCGCCGGGGTGGGCCGCGCCATCGCCGAGGCCTTCGTGAGCACCGCCTTCGAGGGCGGCCGCCACGCCCGCCGCGTCCAGAAGATCACCGACGCGGAGAACGAGAACGCCCGCTGAGCCGCAGCAGCCTCGTCTTCTCTTCCATCCATGGAGCGACCATGAACCGCCAGACGCTTCGCGCCTTCGACCCCGAGATCTCCGACGCCATCACCCAGGAGGTCCGCCGGCAGGAGGAGGGGCTGGAACTCATCGCCAGCGAGAACTTCGTCTCCGAGGCGGTGCTCCGGGCGCTCGGCTCGCCGCTCACCAACAAGTACGCCGAGGGCTACCCCCAGAAGCGCTACTACGGAGGCTGCGAGTACGTGGACGTCGCCGAGCAGATCGCCATCGACCGGGCGAAGAAGCTCTTCGGCGCCGAGTACGCCAACGTCCAGCCGCACTCGGGCAGCCAGGCCAACATGGGCGCCTACATGGCGGTGATGGAGACCGGCGACACCATGCTGGCGCTGGACCTGAACTCCGGCGGCCACCTGACCCACGGCTCGCCGGTGAACTTCTCGGGCAAGCTCTACAAGGTCGTGCCCTACGGCCTGCGCAAGGACACCGAGACCATCGACTACGACCAGGTCGCCGCGCTCGCCAAGGAGCACAAGCCCAAGGTCGTGGTGGTGGGCGCCTCGGCCTACCCGCGCATCCTCGACTTCGCGAAGTTCCGGGAGATCTGCGACAGCGTGGGCGCGAAGATGGTCGTGGACATGGCGCACATCGCGGGCCTGGTCGCCACCGGCCTGCACCCCTCGCCGGTGCCGCTCGCGGAGATCGTCACCACCACGACCCACAAGACGCTGCGCGGCCCCCGCGGCGGCATGATCCTGTCGAAGGAGCCGTTCGGGAAGGCGCTGAACTCGAAGATCTTCCCGGGCATCCAGGGCGGTCCGCTCGAGCACGTCATCGCCGCCAAGGCGGTGGCCTTCAAGGAGGCGATGGAGCCCGCGTTCAAGGACTACGCGAAGGCCGTCCTCGCCAACGCCCAGGCGCTCGCCGCGGGGCTCACCGAGCGCGGGCTGCGGCTCTGCTCCGGCGGCACCGACAACCACCTGATGATGGTGGACCTGCGCCCCAAGAAGATCACCGGGAAGGACGCCCAGGAGGCGCTGGGCCGGGCCCACATCACGGTGAACAAGAACATGATCCCCTTCGACCCGGAGAAGCCGACCGTCACCAGCGGCGTGCGCATCGGCACCCCGGCGCTCACCACCCGCGGCATGGGCGTTGCGGAGATGAAGACCATCGCCCACCTCATCGTGGACGTGCTCGAGAGTCCGGCCGACGAGAAGGTGGCGGCGCGCGTGGCGGGCCAGGTCAAGGAGATGTGCCAGCAGTTCCCGCTGTACCCCGGCTACACCCTCTGAGTCCTGCCGTCGGGCCGGGGAGGCCCGCGAGCGCATGCGCTGCCCCTTCTGCAAGAAGACCGAGAACAAGGTCATCGACTCCCGGCTCTCCCACGAGGGCCACGTCATCCGCCGCCGGCGCGAGTGCCTGGACTGCAGCCGTCGCTTCACCACCTACGAGCGCGTCGAGGAGATGATGCCGCTGGTGGTGAAGAAGGACGGCCGCCGCGAGGCGTTCGACCGGGAGAAGGTGCTGGCCGGCCTCACCAAGGCGGTGGAGAAGCGGCCGGTCTCCGCCGAGCAGCTCGAGCAGGTGGTGGTGGAGATCGAGCAGAAGCTGCAGGAGTCGGGCGAGAAGGAGGTCCTCGCCAAGGACATCGGCGAGATGGTGATGCAGTCGCTCCAGAAGATCGACGACGTGGCCTACGTCCGCTTCGCCTCGGTCTACCGCTCGTTCCGCGACGTGCGCGAGTTCATGGAGGAGCTGCAGGACCTGCTCACCGAGCGCAACGTCGAGCGCACCATCGAGCGCAGCGGCAAGAAGAAGCCCAAGGGCTAGCGCATGGCGTCCCGAGTGAAGAGCCCCCGCGTCCCCGTCGAGGCCGAGCGGTTCATGGCCCTGGCCCTGGCCGAAGCGAGGAAGGGCCTGGGCACGACGCGCCCGAACCCGGCAGTGGGGGCGGTGCTGGTCAAGGACGGGCGGGTCATCGCCCGGGGCTACCACGCCCGCGCAGGCGGCCCCCACGCCGAGGTGGTGGCCCTGCGCAAGGCTGGCGAGCACGCCCGCGGGGCCGACCTCTACGTCACGCTGGAGCCCTGCGACCACCATGGCCGGACCCCGCCCTGCACCGGGGCCATCCTCGCCGCGGGGGTCGCCCGGGTCTTCGTGGGTAGCGTGGACGTGAACCCCATCGTGAGCGGCCGGGGCATCCGCCGGCTCAAGCGCGGCGGCGTCCAGGTGGTGCGGGGCGTGCTGGAGGCGGATTGCCTCGCGCTCAACCGGCCGTTCTTCACCTTCATCACCGAGCGGCGCCCCTACGTGACCCTGAAGGCTGCGGCGACGCTGGACGGCCGCATCGCCACCCGCACCGGGGACTCGCGGTGGGTGAGCGGGCCCGAGTCGCGGGAGCGTGTCCACGCGCTGCGTGAGCAGGTGGACGCGATCCTCGCCGGGGCGGGCACGGTGCGTCTCGACGACCCCCAGCTCACCGCGCGGCCGAAGGGCCGGCTCTCCCGCCGCCAGCCCTTGCGCGTGGTGCTGAGCGGCTCGCTCGACGTTTCCCCGAAGGCACGGGTCTTCGACGAGCCCTCGGGTGGGGTGCTGGTGCTGACCAGTGCCGACCAGGAGAAGCGGGCCCGGGCGTTGCGAGCCCGCGGGGCCGAGGTGGTGGTGCTGCCGTCGGAGCGGGGGCGCCTCGACGTCCGCGCGGTGCTGGACGAGCTGTACCGGCGCGACGTGATGCACCTCTTGGTGGAGGGCGGCGCGCAGGTCTACCGCAGCTTCCTGGAGGGGGGCCTCGTCGATCGGCTGATGCTCTTCCTCGCCCCGAAGATCCTCGGGGAGGGCATCGACTGGGCGCCCCTGCCCGCGAAGGCGAAGATGGACCACGCCATCCCCCTCGAGGACCTCTCGGTCGAGCGCGTGGGCGAGGACGTGCTGGTCACCGGCCGGCCCCGGTAGGCTTCGCCGGCAATCCCTTCGGCTCCAAGGACTGACATGGACCTCCGCGATCGCGACATCGCCGACGCGCTGGGTTGGCTCGCCGACGGCCTGGAGGTCTCCGACGAGGCTCGTGCCGGCGCGCTGGCCGCGCTCCGGGGACCGGTGACCGTCGCCGACCGTCCGGGACCGCGCCTGTACTACGTCCAGGTCGACACGATGGCCCTCGAGAACGTCGACACCGAGGAGGCCATCTGGAGCGCACCCGCCGACGGGCGGATCCTCTCGAACGAAGGCGCGCTGGTGCTCGACCTCAACGACCCCGAGGCGGCGTTCCGAGGCTCGGTGGTCCTGCTCCCCGACCTCGCCGACCCGGTGCGGCTCCGGGCTCTCGCCGATCGCTGGGAGCAGTCGGCCGACCCTGCGCAGCGCGACGCGTGGGCGGCGATGGTCTCCCGCTTCCTCGACCCGGTGGTCCGCGGCGTCGCGAGGGCCAGGCCATGACGCGCTCGTTGCGCTTCCTGCTCCTCGTCGCAGCGCTCACGGGATGCAGCACCCGCGCCTTCTTCTTCCGGCCGCACGCGGAGGTCGTGGCCGTGCCCGACGCGACCCTCTGCCAGGTCGAGCCGGTGGCCATCCCGTCGCATGGCTCGATGCTCGACGGCTTCGTGCTGCGCCCGCTCCAGGGGCCAGCGCTGGGCACCGTCCTCTTCCTCCACGGGAACTACGGCAACGTCTCCAACAACCTGCACCCGCCGGAGACTCTCGCGCGCGCGGGCTTCCAAGTCGTGACCTTCGACTACCGCGGCTTCGGCAAGTCGCCTGGCGAGCCCTCCCAGGAGTCCATCCTCGAGGATGCACTCGCCTCCCTGGAGTACGTCCGCGGCAGGGCGGACCTCGGCGGCGTGCCGCTCGTCCTCTTCGGGCAGTCGATGGGCGGCCACCTCGCGGTGGTCGTGGCAGCGCGCTCCCAGGGTTCCATCGATGCTTTGGCAATCGAGGGGGCGTTCACCGGCTACGGCGACGTGGCGGCGTGGACCAGCAGTGCACCGGGCTTCCTCACCCGCGCCCTGGTCCCCGAGCGGTACCGCGCCCTGGACGTGGTCGCGAACGTCGGCGTCCCGCTGCTGGTCATCCACAGCACCGACGACGCCATCGTCCCGGTCCACATGGGCGAGCAGCTCTTCCAGGCCGCCGCCGAGCCCAAGCACTACTGGAAGGTCAGCGGCCGCCACGTCCGGGCGTCCCAGCTTCTCACGACGGACTTCCAGGCTCGGTTTCTTTCACTCCTGGAGCAGGCGCGGCCTCGCGTCCACTGATCCGATCCACCGTCTCCCGGCCCTGACGTAGCCTCCCTGGACACACTGACTGCAGCCGAGGCCGAGGGCTGCGTGCTGGGAGGGAGCATCATGAGCTTGATCCAGGGTCGAGGTACGTTCGCGTGGCGCGTGGGGCTGGTGGGCGCGCTCTCCATGCTGCTCGCGGCGGGTTGTGGTGAGCCGCAGGTCATCGTCATCCCGGACACCGGGGGCTCGACGGTGGACACCGGCGGCGCGAGCCCCGATGCGGGCGAGGGAGCCGACGCCGAGTTCGAGCCTCCCGACGCCTCCGAGGAGGAGGCCGATGCCGGCGAGGAGATGCGGCCCGACGCCAAGGCGCGACGCGACGCGAGCAGCGAGCCCGATGCTGGCGCGCAGACCCCCGACGCCGGAGACCAGCCGCTCCTCTCCATCGCCGGGATGAAGGTGGAGGAGGGCAACGCCGACACCACGACCGTGACCGTCGAGGTCACGCTCTCCGCGGCCGCCGAGGGCGTGGTCACCGTGGACTACGCGACCGTGGATGGCACCGCCAGCGCCGCCTCGGGCATCGGCGGGACCGACTACGCCACTGCCACCGGGACGCTCACCTTCGAGCCTGGCGACACCTCCCACTCCATCTCCCTCCTGGTGAACGGGGACACCACGCTCGAGGCCGACGAGACCTTCGAGGTGGTGCTCAGCAAGCCCGTGGGCGCGGCGCTCGGGACCGAGCGCGCGACCATCACCGTGGGCAACGACGACGCCCCGCCCACGCTGGCCATCGACTCGGTGCGCCACCTCGAGGGCAACGCCGGGACCAGCGACGCGACCTTCACCGTCACCCTCTCTGCCGCGAGCGCGCTCCCGGTGACCGTCCACTTCGAGACCAAGGACGACACGGCGACGGCCGGGACGGACTACACCGCGACCACCGGCGATCTCGCCTTCGCCCCTGGCGAGACCTCCAAGACGCTCGGGGTGCCGGTGGTCGGTGACACCGCCAACGAGGACGACGAGACTTTCGCCGTGAGCCTCTCGGCGCCGGTGAACGCGACGGTGGCCCAGGACTCCGGCACCTGCACCATCGCCAACGACGACAGCGGGCTTCCCACGCTGTCCATCACCGGCCCGGCGCCGGCGCCCGAGGGCAACTCCGGCTCCACCCCGTTCGTCTTCACGGTCACGGTGAGCGGAGCCCGCACCACGCCGATCACGGTCGCCTTCGCCACCGCCGACGGGACGGCCACGGCGGTGGATCTCGCGGGCGGGGACTACCGGCCGGTCTCGGGGACCCTGACGTTCGACCCCGCGGACACGACCAAGACCGTGGACGTGGCGGTGCTGGGCGACGTGCGCCACGAGGACGACGAGACCTTCCACGTGGGGCTCTCCAAGGCCGTGGGCGCGCAGATCGCCGTGGCGAAGGCGACTGCGACCATCCAGAACGACGACGCGCTGCCGACGCTGTCCATCGCGGACGTGAAGGTCACCGAAGGGCAGGCGGGCACCACCGCGGCCTCCTTCGCGGTGACGCTCTCCGCCGCGAGCGGGAAGGTCG
>CAZAIE010000360.1:0-7099 GCA_964485035.1 uncultured Myxococcaceae bacterium
CTCGCCCAGGACGCGCTCGCGCGCACCGAAGCGCTGCGCAAGCAGGAGGGCGTCCCCGAGATGCAGCTGCTGCAGGCCACCGCCCAGCGCGACCTCGCCGCGGCCCAGCTCGCCGCCGCGCAGGCCCAGACCGAGCAGGCAGAGGTGAGCCTGCGCTACCACACGCTGCGCGCCCCCTTCGCCGGCGTGGTCACGCAGATCCCTCCGGGCGCGGGGATCACCGTCGGGCCGGGCACGCCGCTGTTCGGGCTCGAGTCCACCCGTGAGCTGGTGCTCGACGCGTCGGTCACGCCGGCACAGGCCGTGGGCCTCAAGGAGGGAACGCGCGTCCCGATCACCGTCCCCGCCACCGGCGCCTCGGTGGAGGGCACGCTGCGCGCCATCGTCCCCGCCGCCGACCCCGCGGCCCACCGCATCCCCGTGGAGATTGCGGTGGCCAACACCGACGGACGGCTCTACCCCCACGTCCTCGCCCGCGCCGAGCTGTCGCTGGGTGAACGGCCCGCGCTCGCGCTTCCCTCGACGGCGCTGGTGCAGCGCGATGGCGCCCTGGCGGTCTGGTCGGTGGGCGAAGGTCAGCGCGCCCGGAAGATCGCCGTGCAGCTGCTCGCTCAAGAGGGCGGACGCGCGCTGGTGGAGACGGACGAGCAGCTCACCCGCGCCCGAGTGGTGGACCTGCCCGCCCCCGAGCTCACCGAGGGCGCCGGTCTCGCGAACCCGGCCGGGGGTGCGCGATGAGCCTCTCCGACGTCGCCATCCGCCGCCCGGTCTTCACCACCATGATGTCCCTCTCGCTCCTGGTGCTGGGGGCGGTGGGCTACAGCCGGCTGGGCACCGACTTCTACCCCGACGTGGCGATGCCCTTCGTCATCGTCAACACCGTCTACCCGGGCGCGGGCCCGGAGGAGGTGGAGAGCAAGGTCACCCGGCACATCGAGGACGCCGTCTCGAGCATCGCCGGCGCCAAGCGCGTGTCCTCGGAGTCCTTCGAGAACATGAGCGCGGTGTGGGTCGAGTTCCAGCTCTCGGTGGAAGAGGACAAGGCCATCCAGCAGGTCCGCGACAAGGTCGGGCTGGCGATGGCGAACCTGCCGATGGGCATCGAGGCCCCGGTCATCTCCCGCTACGACACCGCCTCGCAGCCGGTGCTGGTGCTCTCGGTCTCCAGCGACCAGGGCGCGGTGGAGCTGCGCGAGGTGCTCACCCGCAAGGTCCGCCCACGGCTCGAGCAGATCGAGGGCGGGTCCTCGGTGCGCATCCTCGGCGGCCAGGAGCGGGAGGTGGCGGTGGACCTCTTCCCCGACCGCCTGCAGACCCTGGGGCTCACCCCGGACGCAGTGGTGAACCGGCTGCGCGCCGAGCACCTCGACCTGCCCGGCGGGCGCTTCGCGCAGGGCCCCTCGGACGTGGAGGTGCGCGTGCGCGGCCGCCTGCAGGACGTGGACGCGCTGCGCCGCCTGGTCGTCGCGCAGCCTCCTGGCGGGCCCGCAGTGCGACTTGAAGACGTGGCACTGGTGCGCGAGACGGTGGCCGAGGCCCGGACGCTGGTGCGGACCAACGGCCGCGACGCGCTGGCCGTGGAGGTGGTGAAGCAGCCCGGCGCGGACACGGTGCGCGTGGCCACCGCGGCCAAGGCGCAGCTCGCGGGCATGGAGAAGGAGCTGGGACACGGCTTCAAGACCACTGCGCTCATCGACCAGTCCGGGCTCATCCGCGCCAACACCGACGAGGTCTGGGTGGCCATCCTCTTCGGCGGGGCGATGGCGATCCTCATCATCTTGCTGTTCCTGCTCGACCTGCGCGGCACGCTCATCAGCGCGCTGGCGCTGCCCACCTCGGTGGTGGGGACGCTCTTCGCGATGTGGGCGCTGGGCTACTCGCTGAACCAGCTCACGCTGCTCGCGCTCTCGCTGGCCATCGGCCTGCTCATCGACGACGCGGTGGTGGTGCGCGAGAGCATCACGCGGCGCCTGGAGGCCGGCGAGGACCCGGTGACCGCCGCCCGCGAGGGTACCCGGGAGATCGCCCTGGCGGTGCTGGCGACGACCCTGACCCTGGTGGCGGTGTTCGTTCCGGTGGCCTTCATGCAGGGCATCGTGGGGCGCTTCTTCCGGCAGTTCGGCCTGACCATCACCTTCGCGGTGCTCATCTCCCTCTTCGTGGCCTTCACGCTCGACCCGATGCTCTCCGCGCGGTTCTCGCGGCAGCGCCGGCCGGGCGAGGCGCACCGGGAGAACGCGCTCGCGCGCTGGCTGCGGGCCGGACTCACTGCGCTGGACCGGGTCTTCGCCCGAGCGCTCGACGGCGTGCTCGCCTGGCGCAAGCTGACCATCCTCGCCGCCCTGGCGCTCTTCGTCGGCAGCCTCTGGGCCGGCTCGAAGCTGGGCCAGGACTTCATGAACGTGGAGGACCGCGGGCAGCTGGTGGCCACGCTGGAGTTCCCCGCCGGGACCAGCCTCGCGACCGCGTCGAGCCGGAGCGCCGTCGCCGAGGCGCGGGTGCTGGAGCTGCCGGGGGTGACCTCGGTCTACGCGGTGGTGGGCGATCGCGGGGAGGCCCGCAAGGTCGCCTGGCGCGTGAACCTGGTGGACAAGCGGGCGCGCGCGGAGGGCATCGGCGCGTTCAAGGAGAAGCTCCGGGCCGTCCTCTCCGAGGTGCCCCAGGCGCGCGCGTCGGTCTCCGACCCGCCGCTTCTGGAGGGCCTGGGTGAGTACCCGCCGGTGTACATGGTGGTGACCGGTCCCGACTTCGCCCGCCTGCGCCAAGAGGCCGAAGTGGTCGCCGCGGCGCTGCGCTCCATCCCCGCCGCCGCGGACGTGCGCGTCGACGACAGCCCGGGCAAGCCCGAGCTGCAGGTCCACGTGGACCGCGACGCAGCGGCGCGGCTGGGGACCCCGGCGGCCTCGGTCGCCCTGCAGGTGCGGCTCGCGACCCACGGCGAGATCGCCGGGAAGCTCGGCGAGGGAGAGGGCGAGGCGGAGATCCGCGTGCGCCTGGCCAGCGACTCCCGCGACTCCCGCGAGGACCTCTCCGACCTCACCGTCTGGGGTCCGCAGGGGCCGGTGGCGCTGTCGCAGGTGGCGCGGCTCGAGAACGGCGACAGCCCGGCCACCATCAACCGCACCCAGCGCGAGCGGATGATGGTGGTGACCGCGAACGTCGCCCCGGGCGCGAGCCTGGGCGAGGTCTCGTCGGCGCTGAAGGCGAAGCTGGCCGGGCACGCCATGCCCCCCGGCTACGGGCTGCGCTACGAGGGCCAGCAGCAGGACATGGAGGAGATGGGCAGCGCCATGGCCCTGGCCCTGGGGCTCGCGCTGGTCTTCATCTACATGGTGCTCGCCAGCCAGTTCGAGTCGTTCGTGCACCCGCTGACGATCATGCTCTCGCTGCCGCTGGCGCTGGTCGGCGCGCTGCTCGCGCTGTGGATGTCGGGCATCTCCATGGGCATGGGCGGCTACATCGGCATCATCCTGCTCATGGGGCTGGTGACGAAGAACGCCATCCTGCTCGTGGACGGCGCGCTGCAGCACGTGCGCGAGGGCGACGACCCGCTCACCGCCATCCGCAAGGCCGGGCCGCGGCGACTGCGCCCCATCCTCATGACCAGCGCCGCGATGGCCCTGGGCATGCTCCCCACCGCCGTGGGCCAGGGCATCGGCAGCGAGTTCCGTGCGCCCATGGCCATCGCGGTCATCGGCGGGGTGGTGAGCTCGACCCTGCTGACCCTGTTCGTGGTCCCCATCGTCTTCCTGGGCGTCGAGCGCATCCGCGGCTTCGTCTCGCGCCTCGCCCGCGCTCCGAAGACCCCGGACCCCGTCGTCGCCGCCGTGCCCGAAGAGGGCTGACCCCTACCCCAAGGACACTCCCATGCACGCGACTCTCGTCTTGCTGACCGCCGTCTTGGCCGCCGAGCCCGCGCCGACCCTCACGCTGCCGCAGGCGCTGGAGGAGGCCGAGTCCCAGAACTTCGACCTGCGCCAGGCGCGCGAGCGCCTCGCCCAGGCCAGGCTCCAGTGGCGCAAGGTGCTGGCCGGCTACCTGCCCACCGTGACCGCTGGCGGCTCGTACACCCGCAACCAGAGCGAGGCCACGCTGAGCCTGCCCAACGGCTACTGGCTGCGCGACCTGTCCGGCGTCCCCGGCTTCGACCCGGCGACGGTGAATGGCCCGGTGAGCCCCGACGTGCCCGGCCAGCCGAGCACGACGGTGCTGATGCCCTCCGGCTTCGACTCGATCACCGTGCAGAAGCAGGACCAGCTGGGGGCGCAGTTCCAGCTCCAGCAGGCGCTGCTGGTGCCCTCGCTCTGGCCCGCCTTCGGGCTCGCGGACCTCGGTGGGGAGGTCGCGCAGGCCAGCGTCGAGGCCGCGCGGCAGGAGGTCCTCTTCGGGGTCGCGCAGCTCTACTACCTGGCGGCGGGCCAGAAGGAGGCGCTCGCGGTGCGGCGGGAGTTCCTGGAGAGCGCGCTGGTGACCGAGCGGCAGGCGCGGATGCGCTACGAGGCGGGCACGGCGCCGAAGCTGGACCTGCTCCTCGCCCAGACCGAGCGCTCCGCAGCGGAGCAGGAGCTGGCCCTCGCCGGGCAGGCGTACGCGACCGCGAGGATCGCGCTGGCGACGCTCTTGGACCACGCCGGCGACTTCGAGGTCGTGGTTCCCGTCCCGGTGTCGGTCGAGGAGCCGGGGCTCGCGCAGGAGGACGGACGCGAGCGGCCGGACGTGGTGGCGGCGCGCCTCTCGCGCACGCTCGCCGAGAAGAGCCACGACGCGACCTGGTACCGCTACCTGCCGAACGTGGTCGCGACGGCCACGTACCAGCTCTCGAACGTCTCCGGGTTCACCAACGAGACGGGGCAGTGGGCCATCGGCGTGGGCGCGAGCTGGACGCTCTGGGACGGCGGGGCGCGCGAGGTGGAGCTCGAGGAGACCGCCTCCAAGGCGCGCGAGGCCGGGGTGGCGCTGGCCGGAGCCGAGCGCCGGGCCAGGGACGAGGTCCGGACTGCGGCGTTCGAGCTGGAGAGCGCCCGCGCGAACGTCCTCAAGTCCGCGGAGCAGGTGCGGCTGGCAAGGGAGGCGATGCTGCTCGCGGACACCTCCTACGCCGCCGGGACCAGCACGCAGGTGGAGGTCTCCAAGGCGCGGAGTCAGCTCAAGGGAGCCGAGCTCGCGGCGCTTCTCGAGCGGCTGAAAGTCGAGGTGTCGGCGATGAAGCTGCTCAAGGCCGCGGGGAAGTTCTCGCGACGGTGAGAGCGAACGTCGCTGGCACAGGGCGGGCGTGTCGTGCGCAAGTGCGTGCCGGCAGAAGACGAACGAGACAGCGTTCGCCCGCCCGGGACCACGCCTTCCACGGCCCTGACCACGCCACGCAAATTCCAGCAACTCCCGAATTGGCTCCGGCGAGGGTCAGGCTTGCGGAACAGCATCGAGAAAGGTCATGAACTCCGGCCAGACTTCGCGCATGCCGTCCTACGCCGCCCCTGCGAACAGCCCGACCTTGTCCATGGTCCCGCCTCGTTCACAGGCCACACCCCCGGTCCCCCAGTACACGATGAGGTTCTCTCGTGGTCCGCCATCCCGGCCGGCGGCTTCCATGGGGGCAATCGGTAAGCGTGTGATCCTTTTGTCATCGGCCTCGACGATCACCTCAGGGTTGCTCCCGTCGGCCCCGCAGTGGATGCCGAGGGTCCACGAGATCCAGCCAGCCCTGGTGCCAACTTCGAACTTCGCGTTGTCCCGCAGTCGAACCACAACCATGTTCGGGCCCGCGAGCCCGCGGGACGTGAGCGACTGCACCGGACAAGCGGTACGTCGGAAGGGCAGACTCGGGCCATGTCGCTCCCTCCAGCCGGACTGCCCGTGCCCGGCACGCTCGGCCTCCATGTCGAGCAACTCCGCCTCGTGCGCTCGCCCCACCTCGACGCCGCCCGCCTCGGCCGCGAGCTCCGGGTGCAGGAGCCTGGGCTCCACTGGCGCTCCGACGCGTCGGTGACCACCTCGCTGCCGTGGGTCGTGCTGCTTCGGGTCGCGTTTCCTGCCCACGGACCGACGACGCGCTCCCAGGTGGGCTTCATGGTCGGCTCGCCTTGGTCCTGCACGCTGGCGCAGCTGGCCTTGCTCGGCCTCGCGGACTGGGACCCGCAGGCATCTGACGCGCCGCTGTCGTGGCGTCGTGCCCTGGGACCATCGCTCCTCACGCGGACCCGCCGCGGACGCGACCTCGAAGTCCGCGAGTGGCGGCTCACCCCGGGGCCAGCCACCGCCGGGGGCCAAGAGATCGCCGCCGGCTCCGCCCGCCTGGTCTGCTGTCTCTCGGGTGCGCGTGGCGAGCAGTGGACGGCGATGGTGGAGCTTCACGCCCTGCCGCTGGGCGAGCTGCTCCAGCAGGCCGTCGCCCGGTTCGAGCGGTGAATGCAGGGCTCCGGAAGAACACCCGCTCCCGCAGCTCCTCGAGCCGGAAGGCCGATGGCTCCGGGCCGTGCCCTCCTGTAGCCGTCCAGCGGTGCGCCCCGCAGGGCCTCACGTCGCGACCCCTGAACGAGAGAGATGCTGCTTGACGGCGTGGCCCACCCGACTGGATGCTCCTCGCCGCAATTGATTCCCAGATTTCTTCGGGGCCCGGAACGTCCGGGCAGAACCCCTCACCGGAGCAAAACCAAATGGCAATCGCAGGCCTCGTCCTTGGCATCCTCGGTCTCCTCCTCTCCTGGATTCCCTTCGTTGGTTGGCTGGGCGTTCTCCTCGCCCTCATCGGCATCGGCCTCGCGCTGGGCGGCATGAAGGCGAAGAAGGGCGTCGGCATCGCCGGTGCGGTCATCGCGGCCCTCGGCCTGGCCACCGGCCTCTACGTCCAGATCGGCAGCATCATGGCGGCCAAGGAAGCGGCCAACATGATCTCCGCGGAGATGAACAAGCCCGAGAACCGCAAGGCGCTCGACGAGCTGAAGAAGGCGGCGGACGAGGCGGCGAAGACCCAGGAAGCAAAGTAGTCCACCGCGTTTCGGGCCGAATTCAGCCGCCGCTTCCCGAATGGGGAGCGGCGGCTGCTCTGTTGGTGTGCCCAGCATGGGCGTGACTTGGAGGTGAAAGTCCTCTGGGGAACCTG
>CAZAIE010000361.1:0-7068 GCA_964485035.1 uncultured Myxococcaceae bacterium
ACCTGCGCCGGCTCACCACCTCCGCCCGCGACGAGTGGCCGTCCGGCTGGGGCCGCGATGCGCTGCTGGTCCAAGCCGTCGGCCCCGAGGGCCCGTTCGCCGCGGAGTTGCCGCTCGCGAGCGGCGTGCTCTCGCCGCTGACCCTCGGGCCGGGGTGGACCACCTGGCCCACCGAGTCCCACCTGGGCACGCTCTTCTTCCGGGTCGACCCGCTGACGGCGCCGGGGGAGGCACGGCTGCTGCGCCAGGCGGATGGCGTCGGCGTGGAGCTCCCGGTCCAGGTCCCCACCGGCGGCGTGGACGGCCCGGAGCGGCCGCCGCCCCGCGTCGCCTGGGTCCGCTGCGCGCCGGCCGCGCGGCGCTGCGTGGTGGGCCGCCAGCAGCCAGAGGGACTCGTGCTCCACCCCTTGGAGGAGAACGGCGCCCTCGGCCCTGCCGCGGCGCCGGTGGACGTCGCCTGGAGTCGGGGGTTCGCGCTCTCGCCCGACGGCACCCGGGTCGCGGTGCCGGACCAGGCACGCCGCCGCCTTCTGATCGCGAACCTCAACGGCCAGGTGACCCAGGAGCTGGCCGCCGAGCGCGGGGTCGCCCAGTTCGCCTCGTTCACTGCCGATGGCCAGGGGCTCGTCGTCTCCACCCTGGGCGGCGGCGAGCACTCGACGCTCGCGCTGTGGGGTCTGGACGGCTCGAAGACGGCGCTGTGGAGCACCGAGTGGGCGTGGGTCACGCACCCGGTGGTCTCGCCCGACGGGGACTCGCTGGCCTTCGCGGTGACGCCCTTCCACGGCAATGTCTGGCTCTTGGAGTAGCTACCAGAGCTGGCGCAGCGCGCGGGTGGTGGAGTGCAGCACGACGAGGACGCTGCAGACGCCGACCAGGGCCGCGACGCCCGAACCACCCTGGACGACCTGGAAGACCATCGGGTTGCCCGGCACCATCCGGCGAACGAGCGGGAGCACCGCCAGGACCGAGAGGACGAAGAGCACGGTCCGGCTGGCGGCGGCGAGTTCGTTCAGGTTCTGGGCGGCGGTGGGGACCATGTTTTCCTCGCGGATGTCCCCTCGTTCCCCGGCCGGCTTCGAGCTGGGAGTCCTCAGCAGCCCGAGAGGACACAGAGAACTGCAATGCCATGTAATTGCAGCGTCTTTTCGAGTTGGCCAAACCGGGAATGGACGGGGCCCGTTGGCTCCGTCGAGTGCCAGGTCCGACTCGTCCGGGGCTCAGTCCAAGTCCACCGCGGTCCGCTCAAGGCGCTCCACCAAGGCTCGGTAGTCCTCCCGGGGCACCTCCATGACCCGCGGATGCGACTTGCCGGCGCGGGTGGCGGCATCCCGGTTCGGGTCGAAGCGGCGGGTGAGCCACCACCACAAGGCCGTGAGCGCGGCGCCGGGAATCCAAACGTAGGCGCCGCGGCGGGCAAAGAACGCAGCGAGCAGCGATAGTCGCCGGTGGCCGAAGAAGTCCAGGAAGGCCACGAGCAGCCCCGCGGTGGTCAGGAACAGCCCGCCCTTCAGCAGCCAGCGGTAGCGCCTCTGGACCATGGCGCGGACCATGTCTTCTTGGAAGCGGCCGCAGCGCGGGCACGGCACCGGATCCACCTCGTACTTGAGCGACTCCTCCAGCTTCTGCGCTGCGAACTCGCGCGCGGCCTGTTGCGCCTCGTCGTCGGTGGTCAGCACCCCCACCTCGGCGCTGCCCTTCCCTCGCCGCTCGATGGAGTAGACGAAGGTGCAGTCGCAGTGGTCGCAGAGGACCGGCTTGACCGCCCGGCCGTCGATCGTCGCGCTGTA
This sequence comes from uncultured Myxococcaceae bacterium, assembly GCA_964485035.1. Classification (GTDB taxonomy): domain Bacteria; phylum Myxococcota; class Myxococcia; order Myxococcales; family UBA5297; genus CAZAIE01. The sequence goes on from CAZAIE010000361.1 coordinate 1,791, forward strand.
GATGCGTCGAGTGGCCACGCTCGCTCCCGGGTTGCAGCCCGCCGGGCAGTGTAGATCCCAGGTGCCCCATCGCTGCACCGTGGTTTCGGAGGTGGTAGGCGTCGACCCTTCCCAGTGTGCTCGCGATCACGGAACAAGGAAGCGTCACCAAACGGAGCCCCCATGCTGCCCGCCCTCCTCACCGTCCTCCTGCTCGCCGCCCCTGCCGAGCCCGCGCCCGCCCTCGACCTGGTGGATCTCGAGGCCCCGCCGGCCGCGTACCAGCTCGGCGCCAGTCCCCGGCTCGCGCCCGCGGTCCGCGTCCGGCTCGACGACGCGTTCCCGGCCCAGCCGCTGCCCATCACCCCGGCCTCGGGCGCAGGCCCTGCCGAGGGCGCGACCCTGGCGCCCCTGGGCGCGGTGAAGAAGCACTCGCTCGCCACCGCCCGGCGCCACTTCGAGGACGCGAAGTGGACCGGCGGGCGCAACCACGGTCGTGAGCTGGTGGTCCGCTCCGCAACCGTGCTCTTCCACCCCGGCCCCAGCTACCAGGTCCAGGTGACCGTCGATCGCTACGAGGACGGCCGCCGCCTGGGCCAGGCCACCGGCTCGGGCTTCGCGCAGGCGGACCGCAGGGCGGACCAGACCCGCGCCGCCTTCGTGCCCGGGCCGTGGGGCTTCGCCGCGCGCAACGAGGCCCAGAAGCCGCGGCCCACGGAGGACGCTGTGACGCTCGAGCTGGCGGCGGTGCGCGCGCTCGACCATGCATTCCTGCAGCTCGGGGCGGTCTGGGCGGCGAGCTGGCCCGCCGTCGCGGCACCCGCGGCGGCTCCTGCGGCGGCCCCTACGGCGCCCGCGGACCCGACCCTCGTCGCCGGGCCCACCGCGATGCTCCGCGTCGCCAACGCGACCTCCCTGCCCATCTGCGACATCCGCATCTGGAAGGACGCCCGGCCCGGCCACACCGACCGCGACTACAACTTCATCCGCAACTCCCGCATCGCCGGTGGCCAGACCCGACCGCTGCTCGACGGCATCCCCTCCAGCCGCTACCACTTCCTGGCCACGGCCTGCGGCGGCGGCGAGCTGATGAGCAAGGACCTGGACCTCGGACCCGGGGACAACGTCATCGTGGTGAAGTAGCCGCGCTCACGCGAAGCGCGCGCTCGGTACCGGCGACCCGGCGCGCTGGCGCAGCCGCGGCCCGCTGGTGCGCAGAAGCCCGGGCCGGTGGGGCTCGGGAGCGTCGAGCGCGGCCCGGACCAGTGCCTCGAGCGCGTCGGTGTCCAGCAGGCTGTCGGCGAGCGGAGGCGCCTCGACCACGCGCCGCACCAGGTCCGCCACGGGCGCCTCGTCGGCAGGCGCGCGCACCACCTGCTTCGTCCCCGGGTCCACCTGCAGCCGGCCCTCGGCCCAGGGCGCGGTGTTGGACTGGTGCAGGAAGGTGGTCAGGTCCGGCGAGAAGGGGAAGGGGTTGGTCCAGCACGAGGCGTGCGCCCAGAGGACCTGCCCCGGGACGTGGTCGCGCAGGGCCTGCATGGTCTGCATGTCGCCCAGCGCGTCCAGGTCGTAGGCCGCGACGAGGCACGGGAGCCGTGCGCCCCGCTCCGCCCAGGGGACCTGCGACACGCCCCAGAGCGCCGCGACCGCGCCGGCGAGCACCTCGTGGCTGCGGCCGGGGGGACAGGTGACGCAGGCCACGTCGAGCCCCGCCGCCCGAAGCGCGAGGCGGGCCCGGTCGATCCCCTCGCGAATCAGCCCATAGCTGTCGCAGACGTAGGCGTAGCGGCCGCGCATGGGGGTGTCGAAGCCGTGGGGCGAGCGGTGCAGCAGCACCGAGCCGTTGAGCACCAGGTGCCAGCCGCGCAGGTCCCGGTCGTCCAGCGGCGCCGCCCCACGCACCGCGTCGGCGCGGGCGAGCATCCCCTCGAGAGCCTGGGCCATCGCCACCAGCTGTGGGTTCGGCGCGCTCAGCAAGCCGGGGAGCAGCGTCCGCGGCGTGCCCAGGTCGCCGGCCATGAGCGCGTTGAAGCCCAGCAGGTACGCCGAGAGCGGGTCGCGGTCGGCGACACCCGAGGCGCGCAGCACCGCCACCGCCTCGGCGCTGCGCAGCAGGGCCTCGAGGTTGCTCACCAGCTCGTTCACCAGCTTCGGCTGCCCGGGCTGGAGCGTGTTGGCGCGGGCGAGGAGGCTCGCGGCGACGCCGTACTGGCTCTGCTCGTAGAGGTCGTAGGCCGCCTGGTAGAGCCGCTCGGGGTCGTCGGGCGCCTCGGCCGCGGCGGCGCACTTCTCGGCCACCTGCCCGGCCTCGAGGCCCCGCGAGAGCTCCGCCAGCGTGCCGAGCGCCAGCGCCCAGTCCTCCGACCGCTCGAGTGCACAGGGGTGCTCCACGGCAGCACGGAAGGTGCGATAGGCCCCCGCGGGATCGGAGGCTGCGAGCAGGCGGAGGGCCTCGCCGCGGAGCGCGGCCAGATCCGGGGTGGTCATGGAGGCTCCTCGGCGCCGCGGCGGCGGCTACTTGGCAACCAGGTCCTTGGGGGGCACCACCACTGCGAGGATGCGCTCCTCGAGCACGGTGTTGTCCGGCTGGCCGATCAGGGCGACGCGGACGCCGTGGAGGGTGGCCTTGTCCCCGCGGGAGAGTCCGACGTTGGACGGCAGCGTGAACTCGTAGCAGAGCGGGGTGTTGTAGGGGACCTGGAGGAAGGTCTCCTTCTTCCCGTCGCCATCCTGGTCGGTCGCGGTGCGAGGAGCACACCCCTTGGAGGCGTCGCCCTCCTCGATCAGGCGCCAGTTGGAGAACAGCTTGGCGGCGTCGAAGCCGGCCGGGTTCTCCGGCAGATTGGAGACCTCCAGACGCACGTCGTAGATGCGCCCCGCCATGATCGAGGTGACGGCGGTGACCAGCAGGTCGCTGACCCCCGAGCCGTTCGAGTGCAGGAAGTTGAGTCGGCACTTGCCGTCGGTCTTGGGCTCACGGCCCGCGCCCCCGGCGCCGGTGCAGCACTGGCCCCCGCACTTGTCCCCGAAGACGGAGGGTGGAACCGAGCTGTTGATCTCGTCGGAGAGCGCGTTGGCCTGGGTCTCGTTTCCCTCGGTGGTGACGTTGACGAAGACCGCCTTGGTGGAGCGGAAGGCGTCCGCGACCTCCTCGAAGGAGGGCGCGGTGACACTGGTCGGGTACTCGCCCTCGGCCTCCTTGGGGTCTGAGACCGACGCGGCAGGAACGTGCCACCCAACGTCGGTGATCAATGCCACCACAGGAAGTGAGTGCTCGCGGAAGTGGACGCCCCCAAAGGTCCCGGATGGAGGCTTCGCCGCCGCCAGCGCGCCCGTCGGCCAGACGAGCTGCTTGCCGGTGAGCGTGTAGTACATGGCCGGGAGGTGAGCCTCGGGCAGGTCGGCGCCGCCGCCGGGGGAGAGCAGGTTCACCGCCGCCTGGGCGACCGCGACGTTCCCGGTGATGGGCGTGCGCACCAGCGCGGGGAAGTCCCCGTTGCTCCCGAACAACCCCACCGGATAGTCGCGGAAGTCCACCACCGCCAGGCCGGCGTTGGGCACCGCTGCCTTGAGGGAGGGGAAGAGCTTGGTCGTGAGGTTGGTCTTGAGGTTCTCGATGGCCCCACCCATGGAGCCCGTCGTGTCCATGACCACCGCCAGGTCCACGCGCACGCGGGTGTCGAGCCTCAGCACCTCCTTGGTGCGGCCCAGGCTGCCGTCGGGCTGGACCACGTAGCCAGCCCCCTCGGTGTCGTTGTCCAGGAAGACCAGCGTGCTCCAGGCGTAGCCCACCTCCCCAGTCGGGAGCGTGGCGTTGATGAGGGAGGAATAGCCCAGGCCGGTGACCGTCTTCGGGCGCTTGCGGGTGGAGGTGAAGGCCGTGCCGGCGAAGGAGCCGAAGGGCGACTGCTGGGCGGACATCGTCACCTTCGAGGAGACGTCCTTCCCCGCCTTGGTGGTGACCGTGTAGTCGGCCATCGCCGGCTGTCCGGTGCTGGTGTTGACGAAGAACACGCCGCTCGCCGGGGAGATGACGAGGTCCTGCTGGACCGGCTGGCTGGGGTTCTCCGGCCAGGGAATCTCGAGCAACTCGTCGGCACTGCAGCCAAGGGCGAGTGCCAGGAGGAAGGGGGCGGCTTTGCGCATCGGAGACCCTCGTGCCAGTGCCAGGAACCTCGGAGAAGTAGACGCGAACTGGAGGTGAGGCGCAAATATCCGACCACTCGCCGCGCTGGCGCCGCTTCGCTCCCCCGTGGTTGCATAGGCGACCATGGCCCGCAGCCGCTACACCATCGTCCGCAAGCTCGCCGCGGGAGGGATGGCCGAGATCTACCTCGCCACCCAGCACGGGGCCGAGGGCTTCCAGCGGCCGGTGGTGCTCAAGCGCATCCTCGGCGAGCTCTCGGCCGACCCCCAGTTCCGCAACGCCCTCATCGACGAGGCGCACGTGGCGATGGGGCTGACCCACAGCAACATCGCCCAGGTCTTGGACCTTGGGACCTCGCGCGGCCGCTACTTCCTGGCGATGGAGCTGGTGGACGGCTGGGACCTGAACCGGCTGCTGCGCCGCGGGGTCGCCGCGGGGATGGAGCTGCCTGCCCCGCTCGCGCTCTACGTGATCACCGAGGTGTGCCGGGCGCTGGCGTACGCCCACGGCAAGACCCTGCACGGCCGGCCCCTCTCGATCGTCCATCGCGACATCAGCCCGCACAACGTGCTGGTGAGCGAGCAGGGCGAGGTGAAGCTCACCGACTTCGGCATCGCCAAGGCGCTGATCAAGCGGGACAAGACCGCCACCGGGGTGGTGAAGGGGAAGATCTCCTTCATGGCGCCCGAGCAGGCCTGCGGCGCGCCGCTCGACGCCCGCGCCGACCTCTTCTCGCTGGGCGTGACCCTCTACGTCGCGCTGACCAACGTGAGGCCCTTCGACGCCGGCTCGGAGCTGGAGACCCTGCTGCGGGTGCGCGAGGCCCGCTTCGAGCCGCCCGACAAGGTGCGGCCCGGGCTGCCCCCGGGGCTGTGCCGGCTCGTCGAGCGGGCGATGCGCAAGGAGCCGAAGGACCGCTACCAGTCCGCCGAGGAGATGCTGCTGGAGGCGGAGCGGGTGCTGCGCACGCTCCAGCCCGCCGGCGCGACCGAGCTGAAGCGCTGGCTCGCGGCGCTGTGCGCCAAGGACGGCAAGCTCCCGCCCACCCAGGTCACCGCGGGGGCACCTGCCGAGCCGCCGCCCCCCGACGTCGAGGCCTCGCCCGAGCCCGAGGAGCCCGACGAAGCCGCCGGGGCGAGCGTGGAGTTGGAC
>CAZAIE010000362.1:0-7048 GCA_964485035.1 uncultured Myxococcaceae bacterium
CACCTCCTTCGTCGCGGTCGACAGGTCGCGGGTGGTCGGCGACGGCGCCCCGGCCACCGTCCTGCAGCCGGTCGAGGTCCCCGAGGACGTGGACGGCGCCCGGGCCGGGGCGATCGGACTGGGAGTGTCGAACCACGGGCTCCTGGGCGCGCTGGGCACCGGCCTCGGCTCGGGCCAGGTGGGGAACGCGATGGGTTTCGGCGGGCTGGGGCTCTCGGGCGTGGGCGTCGGCGGCGGCGGCAGCGGCGGCGTCGCGCTCTCCCCTTCGCTGGGCGCCAAGGGAGGTCCGACCCGCGGGTGGGCGCTCTCGAACAAATCGGACGTGCTGGTCATGGGCGCGATGGATCGGGAGGTCATCCGGCGGGTCATCGTCGCGCACGCCGCCCAGGTGCGCTTCTGCTACGAGCAGGCTCTCCAGCGCAACCCGGCGCTCGCGGGCCGCCTGGTGGTGAGGTTCGAGATCGCCGCCGACGGGACGGTGAAGTCCGCCCAGGTCATCGAGGGCACTCTGCGCGACGCGCAGTTCGAGGCGATGCTGCTCTCGCGCCTGCGCACCTGGCGGTTCCCGCCGCCCTCGGGGGCGGGGAGTGTCTGGGTGACCTACCCCTTCCTCTTCAAGACGTGACGCAGCAGGGGAGGGGGCCTAGCATCGCGGCCTTCCGACAGGAGCCAGCCATGAGACGCCCCCCCCTCCTCCTCCTCCTCCTTGCGTGCAGCGGGCTCGCGGCCTGTGCCACCACGCGTCCCCAGGCCCCGAGCACCAGTGGCGCCGAGCCGGTCGCGAAGCGCTGGGTCGCCCACCTCGCCGCCGGGGAGTACGAGGCCGCCGGCGCGATGCTCTCCCCGGCGATGCGCGAGGCGCTCCCGGGAGAGAAGCTCCGGGAGGTCTGGGAGGGCACGCTGAAGAAGCACGGGGCGTTCAAGGAGCAGGGCGCGCCGCAGGTCGAGCGCAAGGGGAACCTCGAGGCGGTCCTGATCCCCGCCGAGTTCCAGTCGGGCTCCCTCGTCCTGCGCGTGGTCATCGACCCCGAGCGGCGCGTCACGGGCTTCTTCCTCGCGCCGCCCAGGACCTCGCCCGCGACGCTCGCCGAGGGCACCCGCTTCGTCTCGCTGCTCGCATCGGGGGAGTGGTCCGCCGCGGCGGGGATGCTCGACCCGAAGATGGCCGCCGGCCTCCCCGCGCCCAAGCTCGAGGCCTTGTGGACGGAGCAGGTCGCGCAGCACGGTCCCTTGCGCGAGCAGCTCGCGCCGAAGGGCGAGCCCTCGAGCCGGTTCGACGTGGTCCAGGTGGGGTGCGAGTTCGAGAGGGCGGGTGTCACCTTCGAGGTGGTCTTCAACCGCGCGGACGGGAAGGTGAGCGGGCTCTGGCTGCGTCCCCGCTACCGCTCCTCGCCCCACGTCCGCCGGGATCGCTTCGAGGAGACCGAGGTGGTGGTGGGTCGCCCGCCGTGGGCGCTCCCGGGAACGCTGACGATGCCCAAGGGGGACGGCCCGTTCCCGGCGGTGGTGCTGGTGCACGGCTCCGGGCCGAACGACCGCGACGAGTCGATCCTCGCGCAGAAGCCGTTCCGCGACCTCGCCGAGGGGCTGGGCTCCCGGGGCATCGCTGTGCTGCGCTACGACAAGCGCACGCGCGTGTACCGCGACAAGGTGGATTCCATCCCGCGGTTCACTCCGAAGGAGGAGGCCATCGACGACGCCGTCGAGGCGGTGGCGTTCCTCGCCAAGACCCCGAAGGTAGACCCCAAGCGCGTCTTCGTGCTCGGGCACAGCCGCGGCGGCCAGCTCGCCCCGCGCATCCTGCAGGCTGCCCCGGCAGCGGCCGGCGGCATCCTCCTCGCGGGCTCGACCCGGCGCATCGAGGCGGTGCTCGAGGAGCAGCTCAACTACCTCTTCAAGCTCGACGGCAAGGTGGACGCGGAGGAGCAGGCTGCGCTCGACCAGCTCGCCCGGGACACGGAGCTGCTGCGCGACCCGAACCTCTCACCCGATCGGCCCGGCAGCATCCAGGGCGCCCCCGCGAGCTACTGGCTGGACCTGCACGCACACCACGGCCCGACGATCGCGAGCGCGCTGCCCCAGCCGCTGCTCGTGCTCCAGGGCGAGCGCGACTACCAGGTCACGATGGAGGACCTGGCTGCGTGGAAGGCCGCCCTGGGTACGCGCAAGGACGTGGAGTTCCGCACCTACCCGCGCCTCAACCACCTGTTCACCGAGGGGCCGGGGCCGAAGAGCACGCCCGACGAGTACGGCGAGGCCCGGAACATCCCCGAGCCGGTGCTCGACGACCTTGCCGGGTGGATCGGCCGGCACTGAGCCCGGCTATCGCGCGAGGCCCAGGACGTACCGGCGGACGTAGCGGCGCAGCTCGGCGCGGAACGCGGGAGGGACCTTCAGGGCGATCTGCGGGTCCATCCGCGAGGCGATCTCGTGGACGACCAGGGCCTGCGCGAGCCCGTCGCGGATGATGGCGGCGAGCCGCTCCATTTCCGGGTCGAGGGCCGCGTTCCCCTGCTCCCGCTGGCCCAGGTACGCGGTGACCACCCCGCCCAGGCACTCGAGCTCCTCCACGCTGGACCAGCCGTGCTCGGCGCTTCCGGTCATCTCCTTGCGGTGCGAGGCCTCTCCCAGCCAGAGCGCCTTGCAGCTCCCCCAGCCGAGCCAGTGCGACGCCGCGGGGTCGAAGTAGATGTCCACCGCCTCGCCGCGACGGCGGACGAACGCCTTGGGGACGAGCGGCACCGGCTTCAGGTCGAGCCCGAGGCGCTCGGCGTGCAGGCCCAGCTGCTTGAGCAGGATGGGGTTTCGGGGCTTGAGCACGAGCGAGGTGGCGAACGCCTCCACCGCCTCGTCGTCGCGCTTCAGGGCCAAGAGCGCGTTCCCCCGATAGAAGTGCACCCGGTAGTCGTCGGGGTTTCGCCGCAGCGCCGAGTCGTAGTGCGCGAGCGCCTGGCGGGCCGCCCCGGAGAAGAGCGCGCAGTCGCCCAGGCTCGCCTCGACCAGGTAGAAGTCCGGCGCGACCGCGAGAATCTTGCGGTACTCCGCCGCGGCTCCCTCGAAGTCCTTCTCCTGGTAGCGGTCCTCCGCTGCGCCGAGCATCGCCTCGGCTTTCGCCGGGACTGGCCACGGCTCCACCCTGACCTTGCCGTCCTTCCCCCGCGCCACCCGCGGCATCGCCACCGGCGGCACGAGCTCGGGCCAGAGGCGGGAGGGGAACTCGGAGGGCGCAAGGTCCAGCTGGTCGAGCGCGTGGACGCCGTAGGTGCGTGGCGAGGCCTCCAGGCGCTTCAGGACCTCCGGGACGGAGAGGTAGGGACGCCTGGGCCGGGTCTGCTCGACGTCGACCGGCGAGACCAGGACCAGCAGGGCGGACAGTGCAGGGAGTATGGGCATGGTGTTCTCCGCGGCACAGTATGCCCGTTGGTCCGAGGGGAGGCGAAAAGGTCTTCGACCGTCCTTCGTCGCAACCTGGGGCCAGGGCCGGGCGGGTCGAGGTGCGCCCGGTCAGCCTGGGGCCGAGTGACCTCCTGGTACCTGAACGGAGTGGGGCTTCTCCGACGCAGCGGACGGTCGGACAATGCGGACTCGAGCAAGTTCAACGGGTTGGGTGATCGCCGGGAGATGCCCCGGTCGGTAACTTGACCCCCTTTCTGGCCGCCTCCTATCCTCACCGTCATCTACGCAACGGCGCGTCGCGCCTGTGCCATAGCAATCGGGGTCGGGTATGGCTTGCCTCAGGTGGGGGAAAACCCTCGCGATCACCCTGTTCCTTTCCGGGTGCAGTTTCCTGGTCAACCCGGAATCGACGCAGTGCAAGACCGACGAAGACTGCAAGTCCTTCCCGGCGCGGGTGTGCAACCTGACCGAGGGAGTCTGTGGCCCGCTCGCCTGCACCAAGGGTGGGACGGAGTGCAGCGTCTTCGCGGGCGGGGAGTGCAGCAAGGCCCTCGAGTGCGAGGTCCCGCCGCCCTGCACCACCAACTCGGAGTGCATCACCCGGCTCGACGGACCGGCGGTCTGCGACAAGGCCAGCTCGAAGTGCGTGGGGCTCGTGAGCGAGGACTGCCTCACGGTGCTGAACAAGGAGCAGCTCGCCAGCGACGAGGCGGTGGTCTTCGGGGTGATGATGTCCCTCACCGGCGGCTACCAGAGCCTGGGCCAGCCCATGGTGAACGGGATGGACCTGGCGCTGCAGGACCTGCAGAAGACCACCAGCGGCCTGCCCGCGCAGAAGGCCGGCGGTCGGCCGCGCCCGGTGGTCCTCGCGGTCTGCGACCACATCGCGGACTACAAGCGCGCCGCGACGCACCTGGTCGAGAAGGTGAAGGTCCCGGCCATGCTCGGGCCCGCGTTCTCCGGCACGTTCATGAAGGTGGCCAACGAGGTGGCGGTGCCCAAGGGCGTGGCGCTCATCTCCTCCTCCGCCACCAGCCCGCTCATCAGCTCGCTCGCGGACACCTCGCTGGCCTGGCGCACGGTGCCGTCGGACCTCTTCCAGGCGGTGGCGATGGCGGGCATCGTCCCGGGCCTGGAGGCGAGCATCAAGGACACCCTGAAGATCACCACCATCCGCGTCGCGCAGGCCTACAAGAACGACCCCTACGGCAGCGGCATCGCCTCGGCCCTCGACAAGCCCTCCGGCCTGCTCAAGTTCAACGGCAAGGAGGCCTCGGTCCAGGTGGCCAGCGGGGACTACGTGGGCACCACCTACGGCGACCCGGAGCAGGCCACCTTCAACAACGACGTGGCCAAGGCGGTCGAGAAGATCATCCTGCAGAAGCCGCACATCGTGATCCTCGCGGGGACCACCGAGGCGGTGACCTCGGTGCTCGTGCCCATCGAGAAGGGCTGGCCCTCGAACACCCCCCGGCCCTGGTACATCTTCACCGAGGGCTCCAAGATGCCGGAGCTGATCGACGAGGTGAACCAGCCGGCGAACAAGTCCAACGGTCTGCGGACCCGGGTGGTGGGAACGGTCCCCGGGCCCGTCGCCGGCAGCCCCGCCTACACCCGCTTCACCTCGCTCTACAACGCCACCGTGCGCGACGGCTCGGAGGCGAGCGCGCCCTACACCGCGAACTCGTACGACGCCTTCTACGCCCTGATGTACGCCGCGGCCTGGGTGGGCGACCGGGGCCTCACCGGTGCGAACCTGGCGCTGGGGCTGAAGAGCCTCGCCGGGGCCGCGGACACCAAGATCACCGTCGGCACCGACGACCTGGCCACCGCCTTCGCCCGCCTCGCACAGGGCAAGGGCATCAACCTCGAGGGGGCCTCGGGCCCGCTCAACTTCGACGCCGCCGGCGACGTCGAGGGCAGCATCCAGGTCTGGTGCACCAAGAGCGACGGCAGCGGCACCGCGCTGGGGTTCGCCGACAGCGGGCTGTACTACGACGCCTCGACCAAGAAGATGGAGGGGGCCATCGATTGGGCGGGCGCGTGCAAGTGACGTGAAGGGCGGGGATGTCATGGCAGCAGAACCGAAGCAGGCGCCCGAGGCACCGGCCCCCGACCCCACGGTCGTCGGCGGGAAGTACCGGCTCATCGCGGAGCTCGGCCACGGCGGCATGGCCGACGTCTACCTCGCGGTCTCGGAGGGGATTGGCGGGTTCAACAAGCTGGTGGTGATCAAGCAGCTGCGCAACCTCGAGGACCCCGAGTTCGTCACCATGTTCCTCGACGAGGCGCGGCTCGCGGCGCGCCTCAGCCACCCCTGCGTGGTGCAGACCTTCGAGATAGGCCAGGACGGCGAGCGCTACTTCATGGCCATGGAGTTCTTGGACGGCCCCACCCTGCACCGCCTGCGCAAGCGGCTGGCGAAGGCAGGGGGAGTGCCGCTGCAGCTGGAGCTGCAGGTGCTCTCGAAGGTCCTGGAGGGGCTCCACTACGCCCACGAGGCCCGCGACTTCGACGGCGCGCGGCTCAACGTCGTCCACCGCGACCTCACCCCGCACAACGTCATCGTCACCTACGACGGCCACGCGAAGATCCTCGACTTCGGCATCGCCAAGGCGGTGGACTCGATGCAGGAGACGCGGGCCGGGGTGTTCAAGGGGAAGATGACGTACATCCCCCCGGAGCAGCTCCTGGGCCCGGTGGACCAGCGCGCGGACATCTTCTCGGCGGGGGTGATGCTCTTCGAGGCGGTGGCGCAGCGGTCGCTGTGGGGCTCGCAGTCGACCATGGTCATCGGCCAGAAGCTGCTCAACGGCGAGATCCCCACGCTCTCCGAGGTGAAGCCCGACGCCCCTGCCGAGCTCATCGAGATCTGCCAGAAGGCGATGGCGTTTGCCCCCGAGGACCGCTTCGCCTCGGCGCTGGAGATGAAGGCGGCCATCGACGGTTGGCTCGATGGGCAGGACCAGCAGCTCCCACCGGCGAGGCTGGGGGCGTTCGTGGCCCGCGCCTTCGAGGCCGACCGGGCGAGGATGCGCCAGGTCATCGAGGCGCAGCTCAGCAAGTCGACCACCGAAGCGCGCAACGGCACGCTCCCGGTCCTCAGCGTGGGCTCCCGCTCGGGCACCGGGCCGGGGAGCACCCCCGGCCACGCCGCGCGCAACTTCTCCAACCCCTCGGTCCCGCGCGTGGGGTTCAACCGCGACGGCGAGGAGGCGACCCCGGTCTCGGGGGTGAGCCCACGCCCGGGCCTCACGCCCGGCCGGGGTCAGAACCCGGTCGGCGAGGAGGGCGAGGCCACGCACCGTCGCTGGGTGGTCCCCGCAACCCTGGGCGCGCTGGCGGTGGTGGTGGTCGCCGCAGCCGGGTGGTGGCTCTTGCGGCCTGGCCCCGCGGCCCCCGTCGTCGCCGTGGCCGAGCCGGTGCCCACGCAGGCCGTGCACGCGGCGCTCGTGCCGGAGCCCGCGTCGCCGCCCGACCCTGCGCCGACGCCCGAGCCCGCGGCGCCAGAGCAGCCGCCTGAGCCCCCGAAGCCGGTGCGGGTGGTGATGCAGGTGAAGGCGAGCCCGGCCAAGGCGCAGATCTTCCTCGACGACGAGGAGGTGGGGGTGGGGGAGTACCGCGTCGAGCGGGAGCGCGGGGAGGCCCTGCC
>CAZAIE010000363.1:0-7044 GCA_964485035.1 uncultured Myxococcaceae bacterium
CTCTCAGAAGATGCGCCGCGCGCCGTGAATCACCGGGTGATCCCGCGAACCATCTTCGTCGATCCGCCAGTCGCGGTGGTCGGCCTGACCGAGGCGGAAGCAGTGAAGGCCGGTCACCCGTGCTGGTGCAATGCGGTTCCCATGTCGCTGGTGCCCAGGGCGGGGGCGATCCACGACACACGGGGCTTCGTGAAGATGGTCGCCGATACGGAGACCGACGAGGTTCTCGGCGTCACGATCGTCGGCAACAGCGCGGGCGAGGTCATCCACGAGGCGGCCATGGCGCTGCGTTTCCGCGCGAAGCTGCAGGACATCATCGATCTGTTGCACGTGTACCCGACGATGGCCGAGGCGTTGAAGATCGTCGCTATCTCGCGCTTCAAGGATCCGGCGAAGCTCTCGTGCTGCGCCGAGTAGGCTTGCCACGACGCCAGACCGCTCCAAGGACCATAGCCATGGCCTCTTAGAAGACGATCGGGAGCCACGCCAATCCCACCCGGGCCCAGGCCGGCAGGTCGTCACGCGTGAAGCTCAAGGCTTGAGAGCCGGTAGACAGGTCGCTTTGATGCCGCATCCCGCCCGGCGGCCTCGATGCGGTGGCTGCCGAAGACGCGGTCGCGTGCGTTCTGCAGTGCTTTTCCGAGGCGAGTGCTTTGCGACCGGTCGGTCCCGTCCCCGAGCACTTGGGCCATGAACTCGCCCTTCGTGCACAGCTCCGCCAGCTCTGACACCCGCACCGGCTGGTCCTTGTGCGCCTCCCACCAGGCCGCGACGAAATCGCGCCACATCGTCCCCTCGGCGTCCGCAGTGGCGTAGAGCGCCTCGAGGTTCCCGAGGAACCCGGGGATCCCAGCTGCAGCGAGGATGCCGCCCATCGTCTCCGACCAGCGCTCGAAGGAGCCCAGGCGAGTCGATCCTGGCGCCTGGCCCTGCGCGATCCAGTTCTGAATGAGGGTCAGCGCAGCGTGGATCAGCTGGCCGCGGTTGGCCCGGATCCAGTCCGGGAGGTCGGGATGGCGGAACTGGCTGCGCAGCCAGGGCCGATCGGTGCGTGGGTCGATGCGGATGCTCACGCAGCGGCGCGCGAGCTCGCGGGAGAGCCGCGGGTTGTTCGCCGTCATGATCCAGACGGCGTTGTTGGGCACGGTGAACATCTTGATCTGTCCGAGGAGTCGGTCCTTCCACACCGGCCACATGGTGGTCGCAGAGGCGAGCGCAGGGCTGTCGAGACGCCGCTTGTTGTCGGCGTTGTCGAGGACGAGCAGCGGCTGGCCTGTCGAGAGCTCCGAGCCGAGCTTCTTGCGCACCTCGTCCTCGGTCTCAGGCAGGGTGCCGCCCGCGGCGGGCGCGCCGGTTGCGATCAGGGCGATGGCATTGACGAGGAGGCCCTTGCCGGAGCCCTCGGTTGGCGCCTCGAAGAGGTGGAGCGGCGTGGGCCCGGGGATCAACCGCCGCGCGAATGGGAGGAGCAGTGCGGCGAGCATGTGTGCGCGTCCGGACTCGTCTACGAAGGGGAAGTCGGCGAGCAGCTCCTCGATGAGCAGCCGCCGCGCCTGGGCAACCTCGTCGGCAGATGGGCGCTCTGAAACCTTGGGCACCTCGAGCGAACGCGGAGGCTGGTACCAGAGCTTGGCGCCGGCGTTGTACCCCGGCGCCTCGACCAGGGTGCCGCCTTCGGCGAACGCGGGAGTGCCGATGACGGCCTCGAGCTCGGGCAGGCCTGGCGCTGGCTTGTCCAGCATGTCGCGCGCTGCGTCCTTGCTGGGGCTGACCTGGATCGCGTCCTTCTCCGTGACCTTGATCCAGTCGGCCACCCGCGCGAGGTGCCCGAAGACGCCAATCTCGGTGAGGGGCTCGATGTGGAGGTCCTTGCCTGCGCTCGCGAGCCGGACCAGGGTACCCGCTCGCACGAACAAGGTGGGCCGCCGGCGGTTCGCGGCGTGCGTCGCGTCCCAGGCGTCCTCGACGATTCGGTCGAGCGGGCGGCCGTTGATCTGGATCTCCGGGCGGCGCGGCCTCGTCGGAAGGGACTCGGCTGGCTGCGGGCTGGCCGTAGGGAGAGCCACGCCCGAGAGGTCAGCAACCCGTGCGCAGGCACTCCGGAAGTCGGCGGCGCCGCCATGCTCGACCAGGAAGTCGAAGACGGAGATGGTCTTCCCGCTGATGAACGAGTGGAAGGCGCAGCGCTCGGCCTCGCCGGTCCCGTCGGCCACTCCCGCGGACGGGTTCTCGTCACCGGATCGTGAGGAGGGGTCCCGACACTCGAGCCAACCGGCCCCGGAGGTCTTCCCGGTCAGCCACTGGCCGTAGACGGTCTCGGGGGACAGGGCCGCCAGCGCACGCTTGCGCCACTCGCCCCAGACGCCATCCTGGACCGTGCGCACCGCTGGCGCGCTCGGCCTGGGCCGCTCACGCACCGGTGTTGCCGGAGGCGCGGTAGCCGCAAGAACCCTCTCGATCGCCGCGGGCGGGGCCGCCTTCAGCTCGCTCGGGACGTACGCCTCGAGCTGGCCGCTCTCGCCGCGGCGGTAGAAGCTGTTGCCGCCCTGGGCGGCTCCCTGCCACCAGGGGAGCCATACAAGATTGCCAAACCCGCTGCGTCGGATTTTCGGCTGCTTCGGGAAGAGCTCGATGCCGCGCGCGGAACGTACGTCTGCGACGCCGCCCTCAGCCAAGGGCACGTTCTGGGGGGCCAGGGCGCGCCCGAGTTCGCGGGCAATGGCGGCAGGCAGCGGCGGGTCGAAGAAGCACCAGAGGTGCCAGCCCTTCGCGCCTCCGCTCCGCTCGAGATAGGAAGGCAGGCCGGCCTTCAGGAACGAGTCCAGCGCCTCCACCGCGGCTGCCTGCGGGTCCGCCAGGGCGTCGGAGTGTCCCGCGCCGTCGAAGTCGAGGCAGAGCCAGCGCGTGGTGTCGTCGGGCGCGGGGCAGTAGCTGCCCACGCGGAAGCGTCCCGACATGGCGCCCACGGCGCGCCGGTTCGTGAACCGTACCTTGGCCTCGGGCGCGCCCTCACCAAGCACATGCCCGAGCAGCAACGCCTCGAGCGAGCCGTTGGCCTCAACAGGACAGGGCTTCCCCCACGGCGCCAGGATGGCGACGTAGTCCGTCCGGTTGAGGAACCGCTCGCGCAGGAGCCGGAGTGCGTCGTCGCGCGGCGGGAGCGCGCTCGGCATCAGGCACCTTCGTCATGCGCGGTCGGGAGATCGAGAACCGAGAGGAACGTCTTGCGCCGCTCGACCTGCTCCTTCTGGGCGCAGTTGCGCATGCCCCAGTGGTCGCCAACGACGATGGCCACCTTCCGGGCCCGCGTGACGCCCGTGTAGAACAGGTTCCGGTGGTGCATGAACGAGTGCGACTTGTGGATGATCACCACCGCGCAGGGGAACTCCGAGCCCTGCGCCTTGTGGATGGTGAGCGCATAGGCGAGGGACAGGTCCTGCGCGTCCCGCGTCTCTGGGTCGTACTCGATCTCGGTGTCGTCGAAGCGGACGGTGAGCTCGCCGGGGCGCCTGCCGACCGCGGTGACGATGCCGATGGCGCCGTTCATGACGCCGAGCGTGTAGTTGTTCCTCGTCTGGATGACGCGGTCGTTCTCGAGGAAGGGTGGCCTTCGCCCGGGCTTCGGAGCCGCCACCTCGACGCCCCAGAGCTTCCTCTGCAGCAGGCGCTGCAGCTCGACGTTGAGCGCCTCCACGCCGAGCGGCCCCTTCCGCGTTGGCGTGAGGAGCTGCACGTCTGAGAGCAGATCGAAACCAAGCCGATCGGGCAGAACCGAGTCGAAGAGCTCGAGAACGTAGTGCTGCGCGTCCGTCACATCGGCCAGGCGGTTGACCACCACCCAGGGCGGCGGACCGTTCGCGGGTCGAGCCGCGGTCGGCCGTACCTCGCCTTCGAGGACTGCGATCGAGTTCTCCTTCAGCACTCCGGCCTGGCGCACCACTTGGTCAAGGATGACTGTAGGGATGGGGCGGCGATCGATCAGGTCTCGGAGGAGGTTCCCCGGGCCCACCGGAGGCAGCTGGTTGTGGTCGCCGACCAGGACCACGCACGTGCGCGCGAGGTCGACCGCCTTGAGGAAGTGCCAGGCGAGCGGGACGTCGACCATCGAGACCTCGTCGACGATGACGACGTCGGCCTCGATGGGCTCCTCGGGGGCTCGGGTGAAGGTCTTCCCGTTGAAGCCCAGCAGCCGGTGAAGCGTGAAGGCCTCGCGGCCCACGACCTGCTCGAGCCGCTTGGCGGCCTTGCCGGTCGGCGCCGCGAGGACAACGTGCAGGTCGGCGCGCTCGTAGAGGTCGGCGATCGCCGCCACGGTGAAGGTCTTCCCGCTCCCCGCGCCGCCGCTGATCAGGACGAGGTTGTGCTCCGCCGCCGCCGCGAGTGCCCTGCGCTGCGGCTCGTTGAGCCGCTCCGACACGTCTGCCCCGTCGACCAGCGCGGCCTCGTGAGGGTTGCCCCTCTGTCGCGAGCTGAGGAGCGCGGCGAGATCGCGCTCCATCTGGTGGATCTCGGGCTGGGCGACGAGGAAGCGCCCGCCGATGGAAACGCACGCCAGGTCGCCGGGGTGGATGAGGTCGTCGAGCGCACGCTCGATCTGCTCGCGGCTGTCCATCACGTCCATCACCAGCAGGCCGTTTGCGAGCTCGATCAGGTCCTCGTAGTCCACCCAGCAGTCGCCCTGGTCGAGCCGCTCGGCGACACAGTGGATGACCCCGGCGCGAAGGCGAGAGGGGTGGTCCTTCGGCGTGCCCATCTTCTGGGCAACGACGTCGACGCGCTTGAATCCGAACCCGGGGATCTCGCGCACGAGCAGGTAGGGGTCGGTCTTGAGCACGGTGACGACCGAGTTTCCGAACTTGTCGACGAGCGCCGTCATCTGGTGGTGGGTGAGCCCGAAGCCAGCCAGCCAGGTCATGCTCGCGTTGAGGGTGCGCGTGCGCAGCCACTCCCGGCGCAGCGCGTCGACGGCCTCGGTGGGCAGGTGCGCGACCTTCCCGATGCGCTCGGGCTCCGTGTCCACCACGCGGTCGAAGTCAGCGCCGAACGCCTCGGCGATGCGCTGGGCCTTCCCGGGGCCGATGCCGACGAACGCGGGGTGATTGGCCAGGTAGTGGGCCAAGCCCTCGGAGTCGAGGTCCTGGTCGAAGCTGAACCCGCCGACCTTGAACTGCCTCCCGTACTTCGGGTGCCGCTCCCACGATCCTTGGAGCACCACCTGGTCATGCTGCTGGACCATCAGGGCGCCCGCGAAGGGCACGCTGTCGCCTGCGGGCGTGCGCAGGCGCCCCGCGCTGAAGGTGGGGCTCGAGAAGAACAGCGTCTCCACGCGACCGCGGATGGTCTCCGCAGCCTGGTCTGCGTTCACGAGGTTCATCCCCTCATCCTTCGGTGGTAGCGGCAGAGCAGCCCTTGGACGAAGCGGCACGCGATCTGCCGGTCGCCGCAGAAGAAGACGGCGACGCCGTGGTCCACGATGATCGAGAGCACCGCGCCGAAGACCGAGTTCGGGTGCGCCCCTGAGCGGTACCGGCGCGCGAGCACGTCCTCGAGCGAGCCCTCGACCACCACGCAGCCCAAGTCGTACTCGGCCAGGGCGCGCAGCTCGCGGGCGAACCGCTCGCGGCTGGCGATCACCGAGCCGACGAAGTCCTCGAGCGACTTCCGCTCGATGGCCATCGCGGTCTCGTAGCCCTCGAGGGAGTAGTCGCCGACAGGGAGCGCCCGGCGCGCGGTCGTCACGTGCGCCGGGTCGAACTGGTAGGGCTGCTGCTCCCGCGTGTCGATGACTACTGGGACTCGGGGGCCTGCCGCCACCTCACGAGGCCCGAGCATCGGCCGCCTCCCCCGGCTGGGAGGTGAAGGCGGCCAAGGCTCGGGACCGTTTCGGATGCCGAAGGAGGCGCAGGGCGCGAGCCTCGATCTGGCGGACACGTTCTCCCAGCACTCCGAGCGTGGAACCTACTTCGTCGAGCGTCCTCGGCTCCTCACCGTCCAGGCCGAAGCGCTGGCGGAGAACCTCGGCTTCCCGCGGGCGCAGGCTGGCGAGCGCGTGTTGGACCTGCTCGCGCAGCTCTGCTCGATCGTGCTCGGCGTCCGGCCCCTCGAGGAGGAGTCGCTCCTGGTCCTGCGAGAGCAGTGGGAAGAGGTCGTCGCCGTCGAGCCTGCGGGTCGCCACCGCCGTGTCCACCCCGAGGACCGAGGGCGGGAACAGCTCCTCGGGCTCGACGCAGTGGAAACGAGCAAGCTGAAGGGCGACGTCCTTCCACCGCCAGCAGCCTTCGCTACGGACGTATGGCGAGCCGCGGAGCGCCTCCAGAGCCTGATAGGCGGCCAGGCTGATGCCAGCGGCGGCGGCGAACGCGGCCTGGGACATGCGGAGCGCCTCGCGGCGTTCCTTGAGCCGGTTGTTGCGCAGTCGCAGGGTCAGTTCGAGTTCCTTCACCGGCAGCCTCCGTGTCCTGGGTTGAGAGTCACAGGCTCGGCGCGCGTGGCGGAGCGCGCGCCGAGCCCGCGGTGCTTGGCTAGAAGGGGATGTCGGAGTCGGCGTTCCCGCCGTCGACGGGCTCCGCCGCGTCGTCCAGGACGATGCGGCGGTTGAGGTAGACGTTCTCGCTGTCGCCCTTGGTCTTCTTGGTGACCTCAAGCTTCACGTCGAGGAGCCTCTCGAGGTTGGCAGGGAGGTCGGACAGCTTCTCGATGACGACCCCGCACATGTGGAGCTCGCTCTTGAGCCAGCGAACGTTCTCCTTGCTGGCCAGCACGCTGTTCCGCCAGAGGAGGCGGTTCGCGTACTTGGGCCCGAGGATCCGGAGGGTCCACTTGAGCATCGGGTGGTTGTTGACCTTGGTCCAGGTGAGCTCGACCTTGTCGACGTTGACCTGGAACTTGCCGTCCGGGACCGACTCGGCCCTCTCCTCGACAGGCGCATCCACGAAGTCCTTGTCGAACATCGCGAGGTCCGCAGCGCCAGGCGCGCGGGTAGTCATGGGCAGCTCCTTTCTGGTCTGGGGCTACCGCGCGGCGGTGGCCGGGCGGGACTTCGAC
>CAZAIE010000364.1:0-7035 GCA_964485035.1 uncultured Myxococcaceae bacterium
GGGCGGACTCTGTCGTCACCTCGAGCGCGGCGAAGGGCTCGCCGCCCGCCTCGATGGCGAACCAGCCCGCGGACTCCACCTCGAACGTCAGCGCGGGCTGCTTCAGCACCAGGCGGGCCGGGTAGCGCAGCGAGAGCCGGCTGAGGGTCACGACGCGTCCGGAGGTCCCCAGGCTGAAGACGAGGACGGGGCTCGAGCTGGACGGCAGCGAACGGAAGCGGGCGGCCGCGTACTCCGAGCCCCCTGCCTCGGCCTCGCCCGCTGGCGCGCCGTCGATCGACAGCTGCAGGCCCACCGTCCGCCCGAAGAGTTCACGGGACTCGAGCTCCACGTCGACGCGGTCGCTCTCCACGCGGTCGGGCGTCGACAGGGCCAGGGTGAGGGGCTGGGAGACGTAGCCGAGGAACGCGCGCTCGAGGTCCGGGACGGTCTGGTCCGGCCAGAGGTCCGCGACGGCAGCCCGACGGAAGGCCTGGTCCCGCACCGCCGGCAAGTTGCCGGGCCGGATCACCAGCAGCGGCTGGGCCGGCCCATCCTGCACGGGCCGCAGACGGTAGGTCTCGAAGCGGGCGTGCGGCGAGCGGGGCGCGCGGGCCCAGAACACGAAGCCGTCGCAGCCCGCGAAGCCCTCGCCGACCCGGAACACGGGGACGGGCTGGCCCTCGCGGGTCACCTCGGGGGCCTCCGAGTCCATCCAGCCCAGCGACGTGAGGACCTTGGCGCAGAGCAGCACCGGCCCCTCCTCCGTCACGCGGACCTTGGCCTCCTGTCCGGGAGCCCGCGGCACGGCAGAGGCCGCTACCAGCGACATCGACGAGCCGACCGAGCGCAGGGAGGGCGCCGGGCCACGCGCGGTCACCGGCCCGGCCTCGCTCACCGCACCCGACAGATCCGTCTCGACGACGCGGTAGCGATCGCCAGGGCGGCCGCCAGAGTCGAAGAGCGTCCTGCGCCCACCTGACGGAGAGGGACTGGGCGGAACTTCTCCGACGGCCATCCACTGGCCGGGGCCCTTCTCGCGAAGCACCCGCGTGCCGAGGCTGTCCCACTCCGCCGCCGTGTCCCAGCGCACGAGCACCCCGCCCCCCATCACCTCGGCGACGACCGACCGGAAGCGAGCCAGCGTCGGGGTGAGCGTCCCCGAGTTGTCGTAGGGCATGAACGTGGGCCAGGGATTGCCCGGAGAGATGTCGTTGCTCCCACCGTTGCGACGCGAGAGGTACACCGCCACACCGATGGTGGGGCAGGCAGACAGCCTGAAAACCGAGAGCGGCACCCGGACCTCGGTGAATGCTCCGGCCCTGTAGTAATTCCCGACACATCCACCACCCGGCCAGTCGTTCCCGCCCCCGCTGGTGTTGGTGACGGCGAGCGACTGACAGCCGTTGGTGTTGTTGTAGCGGATGCGCAGCACCCGGTCCTCGTCGCCGAAGCTGGTGGGATTGAGCGGCGGAAGGTCCAGGAAGATCTGGGCCTCGGACACCCCAATGGTGGTCGCGACGGTCTGGAACGCCACGTATAGGAAGGTCGCGTCGTTGGTCAGGTAGACGGTTCTCAGGTCCTGGCCGTTGCTGATCGTCGGCTCGTCCACGTCCAGGAAGTGGAAGAGCCCTGCCCAGTCCCCAGAACGGCCGTCGAGCGTGATGGTGTGCGGGGTGCACTGCGCCCGCACCTCGCCAGCGAGGAGCACCCCGCCCACGACCGTCAGGGTCATCCAAGTCCGCGCGTTCACGGGACCTCCTGCAGCAGGAACGCTCCGGCCGAGCCGTCCCCGGCGAGCCGGGCCACCTCGGCTGGAACCACCCTCGTGATCGACTGGGCCACGGTCAGTGCCTGCGCCATCATACGCGGGTTCCAGAACGGCCCCAGGGAAGCAGCCAGCAGCCGCGCCGTCGCCGCCGCCGGCCCCAGCCGGAGACGCTCGTGGTGGGGCCCCTTCTCCAAGAAGAAGAGGTGCGAGGCCTCGACCTCTCCCCCACGACACGGGAGCTCGCCTCCCCACGGCGCGCCGCCCACGTTCGCGTGGCCGGCGTGGGGGACGACGAGACACCGATCGTCCGCGAGCAGCGTCGCGCCCTGGGCCAGCAGCAGCCGGGAGAGCGTCGTCTTCCCCGCGCCCGAGTCCCCGGCACAGAGCCACGCGCGCCCCCGGACCTCCACCGCCGCGGCGTGGAGCAGAAGCCCTCCGCGCGTCACCGCGAGGTGCGCCGCCAGGACCTGGAGCAGCGTCGTGAACCACGCCGGCTGAGGTCCCCAATCGACGTCCGGGTCGAGAGCGAGGCGGGCGCTTGCGGCCGCGACGTCCACCTCGCAGTACGCGAGCGGCGGCGCCCCAGGCGCGACTTGCAGCGTGAGGTCGAAGCCCGCAGGGGTCTCGCTCCCCTTCCACACCACCGCCTCGACCCCGCACGCGGCGCTTTGCCGCGGCCGACCCCGCTCGACCCGGATCACGAAGTCCGACGACGCAGGCTCCTTCAGGAAGGGCCAGGCGCGCTCGGGGATGGGCAGGCCCGCGAGCCCCTCGAGCCGCAGGCCCAGCCCACCGATGTCCAGAGTGGCGGTCATCCCGCTCAGCTCGCCTGGAAGCAGGCGTTGCAGGGCGCGCCCTGGAACACCTGGGGACCGGAGGGCTCGGAGGTGCAGATGGCCAGCAGCGCGTGGCCCGGCGAGACCGGGACCGAGTCGAGGCGCGGCCGCTCGTAGGGACGCCTGGGGGGCCGGTCGGCTCTCGGGCGGGGAGTCTCGTCCATCAGCACTCACCCCTCTGCGCCAGCCGGTCGGCCCGGGCCTGCGCGTGGAGACACAGGGCACTGCGCCGGGGACCGTTGGCCACGGCCGGGCAGCGATTGCACAGGTCGGCGACCGCGCACCCGCGGCACGCGTGGCCCTCCGGCAGCGGCTCATCCAGCCCCTCGCCGAGCAGGTTCCACCCCTCCAAAAACGAGCGCTGACGGAGGTCCGCTCGCACGCCGTCGAGGGCGGCGAGCATCGCGCAGCGGCTGAGCAGCCCCTTGGGGTCGATGTTGAACGAGACGCGGCCCGCGCCACAGGGGACCTGGCGCTGCTCGCGCGCTCGGGCGGGGTCGAACAGGTGCTCGAGCTCGGTCCGGGCGTGCTCCACCTCGAGCCTCGCTGCGCAACCGGGGTCGAGCCGCTCGTGCGCCGCGCGGGGCGTGCCGTCGATGGCGTCGAAGACGAAGGTCGAGAAGGTGAACGGGCAGCCCAGCGCCTCGGCGAAGGCGCGCAGCGCGGGCAGCCGCGGGCCCAGCGTCCGCGTGGTGACGGTCTTCAGCAGCACCGGCAGCCCCGCCTCCAGCGCCTCGCGGACGTTGGTCTGCAGCTGCGCGAAGGGCAACTGCGCCCCCACGTGGCCGTAGTCCTCGTCCCCGACCCCGTAGAGGCTGACCTCGATGGCCCGCGGCGGCGCCTCGGCGAAGAGCGCCCGCGCCCGGGCATCGAGCAAGAACCCGTTGGTGAACACCGTGACCAGGAAGCCCAGCCCGTGAGCCCGCCGGTAGATCTCGGGGAAGTCGGCGCGCAACATCGGCTCGCCGCCGGTCAGGGTGAGCATCAGCGTCCCCGCCCCCGCCATCTCCTCGAGGATGCGCAGGACGTCACGGGTCGAGAGCTCCTCCCCGCCACGGTCGTCGCCCAGGTAGCAGTGCGGACAAGCGAGGTTGCAGCGCCGGGTCAGCTCGAAGCTCCCCATGCCTGGCACCCGGCCGCGGCCCAGCGCCCGGGCGAAGACCGCCTGCAGCGGGTTGGCCTCGCAGGTGGGAGAGCCGTGGCTCATCGCCCGGTCTCCACCAGCCCGGCTTCGGCCAGCTCCTGCAGGAAGACCTCGATGTCCTGCCGCGCCACCGCCTCGGTCGTGTCGAACTCCGCGGCCACCAGCGCCGCCAGGTCCGCCACCGTCCGCCGCCCGTCGAGCTGGCTCCAGACGAAGGTCGCGACGGGGTTCAGGGTGTGGACGTGCAGGGGCTCCGCCACCGAGCGCCGGATGGGCACCAGGACCCCCTCTTCATCAATCGCGCGGTACGCCACTCGGTCGGAGCGGCGCGGCGGCTGCGGCATCGTGGTGGTTCCTTCTGTTCCGGCTGCAGAAATCTACCAGCAGTACAGCCATGTAGCCAATGGGTCCGCCAGACCCCATGCGGGCAATCAGCCGATCGATCAGCCGTCGCTCCACAGAGTGAAAGCGGCCCTGTCTCTCCACCATGACGACCCGACCGACCCATTGGTTTCTCTCCACCCATGGGTCCCAAGCGCCCGTGTCTGCCCGGCAGCGGAGGCGGACGACCTCTCCACGCCACGTATCGGCGAAGACCACACGGTGGGCGATGCGGTCGGGTCCCCGCTGGACGAGCCAGACCTCGCCGGGAGCGGGAGTCGAAGCCCGGGTGTCGACGAGCAGCACGTCCCCGGTCCGGAGGACGGGCCACATGCTGCGGCCTTCGGCGGGGACGGCCAGGAACGGAGAGGACGACGGCGCGGGCGCGCTCAGACGCGCTCCACTTCGTACACGCCGTTGATGCGCTCGATGGACTGGATGACGTCGTTGAGCTGCTTGAGGTCGGAGATGGTGACCTCGAAGGTGTTCACCGCGCGGTCGTCGCCGGTGGCCCGGCAGTTGGCCTGCGAGATGTTGACGCCCTTCTTGCTGAAGGTCTGCGAGATGTCCGCGAGCAGGCCGGGCCGGTCGGCAGTGAGGACGCGGATGGTCACCGGGCGCTTGAAGTCCGGCTTCACGTCCCAGGAGACGTCCACGCGGCGCTCCGGGTCGGTGGCCAGCGCCTTGTCGCAGCCGGCGGTGTGCACGGTGACGCCGCGGCCGCGGGTGATGAACCCGACGATCTTGTCGCCGGGGACCGGGTTGCAGCAGCGGCCGAAGCGCACCAGCACGTCGTCGGTGCCGTTGATGCGCACCCCGGTCTTGGTGGCTCCCGTGACCTTCTTGATGATCTCGGTGAGCTTGCTGGGAGTCGCGACCGGCGCGTCCTTGGGCTTCTCGGCCAGCTTCTCTGGGGGCACCAGCTTGGCGATGAGCTGCGAGGGCGAGACCTTGCCGTAGCCGACGGCGACGAGCAGGTCCTCGTCGAGGCGGTAGCCCAGCTCCTCTGCCACCTTCTTGAACTCGCCCTGCTTGATGAGCTTGTTGAGGTTCAGGTCCCAGCGCTTGAACTCGCGCTCGGTCAGCTCGCGACCCAGCTCCAGGCTCTTCTCGCGCTGTTGGGCCTTGATGTACCCGCGGATCTTGGCCTGCGCGCGGCTGGTCTTGACGTAGGTGAGCCAGTCCTTGGACGGGTGCGCATTGCCGCTGGTGAGCACCTCGACGGTGTCGCCGTTCTTGAGCTTGTAGCGCAGCGGGACGATCTTCCCGTTCACCTTCGCGCCCACGCACTTGTTGCCCACGTCGGAGTGGATGGCGTACGCGAAGTCCACCGGCGTCGCCCCGCGCGGCAGGCTCTTCACGTCTCCCTTGGGGGTGAAGACGAAGACCTCGTCGGTGAAGAGGTCGACCTTGACCGTCTCCAGGAACTCCTTGGGGTCCTTGAGGTCCTGCTGCCACTCCATGAGCTGGCGCAGCCACGCGAACTTCGCGTCGTCGCGGCCGAGCCCGGCCTTCCCCTCCTTGTAGGCCCAGTGCGCCGCGATGCCTTCCTCGGCGATCTTGTGCATCTCCTCGGTGCGGATCTGGACTTCGATCCTGTCGCCATAGGGGCCGATCACCGTGGTGTGCAGCGACTGGTACATGTTCGGCTTGGGGATGGCGATGTAGTCCTTGAACCGGCCGGGCACGGGCTTCCAGAGCGTGTGCACCAGCCCCAGCGCCTCGTAGCAAGCGGGCATGGACTTCATGATGAGGCGGAAGGCGATGACGTCGTGGATCTGGTCGAACTCCACCGCGTTCTCGCGCATCTTGCGCCACACCGAGTAGGCGTGCTTGATGCGCCCCGAGACGCGGGCCTCCAAGCCGTTCTCCACCATCTTGCGCTCGAGGATGTTGATGATCTCCTCGGCGTACTTCTCGCTGGCCTTCTTCTTCTTCTCGATGGCCTCGGCGATCTCCTTGTACTCGGCGGCCTTGAGGTACTTGAAGGAGAGGTCCTCGAGCTCCTGCTTCACCCAGCTGATGCCCAGCCGGTTCGCCAGCGGCGCGTAGATGTCGATGGTCTCCTGCGCGATGCGCTTCTGCTTCTCGGAGACCATGTGCTCGAGCGTCCGCATGTTGTGCGTGCGGTCGGCGAGCTTGACCAGGATGACCCGGATGTCGCGGGCCATCGCGACGATCATCTTGCGGAAGTTCTCGGCCTGCTTCTCCTCGGCCGAGACGTTGGCGCTGGCCGAGAACTGGGAGAGCTTGGTGACGCCGTCGACGAGTTGGGCCACCTCGGCCCCGAAGAGCTCGGTCAGCTCCTCCGGCGTGGCCAGCGTGTCCTCGATGGTGTCGTGCAGCAGCCCGGTGACGATGGACGCCTCGTCGAGCTTGAGCTGCGCCAGGATGCCCGCCACCTCGAGGGGATGGACCAGGTAGGGCTCGCCGGACTTGCGGATCTGTCCTTGGTGGACCTTGGCGCTGTAGACGTAGGCCTTCTTGATGAAGTCCAGGTCCGGGTCCGGGTGGTACTGCGAGACCCGATCGAGAATGTCGTTGAGTCGAAGCATCAGGTCCGCGGCGTGGCCGGTCGACTGCCAGCGCCCTTCATCCTCTCCCGTCCGACACCGTGCGGCGCCCTCGCCGCTGCCATTCGCGTTCTCAGTGAGTCGGTGATGTTAGCGGCGCTTCGCCTCGGTTGTCCACCTGCCGCCCCCGACGAAGGCCCCCTTGCAGCGGTCAGGCCAGGGGTCGCAGGGCTCGGATTTCACTGGGGACCTTGGGCGCTCCACGGGTGTAGGCACGTCGTTGACGCCACGTCCGGGAGGCCGCTAGAGTCCTGCGCCACATGAGTTCCCTCCTTGCCGAGCTCGGGATCGTCTGCAGCGCCTGCCGCCACTACAACACGTCGTCGGCGACGGCCTGCAGTGGGTGTGGTC
>CAZAIE010000365.1:0-7030 GCA_964485035.1 uncultured Myxococcaceae bacterium
TCGCCTGCGCCTGCGAACACCACCCGGACGTCATCCACGAAGAGCGCGCCGCTCGAGGTGCCCGTCGTCGGGGCGTCGAGCTGGACGATGACCGACGCCACCGGCGGGTCGAAGACTCCGTTGTTGTCCCCGAGGTAGTGGCTCCAGCTCGCCACGTCGGCGACCTCGACTTCCTTCCAGCCGGTCCAGTCCACGGACCCCACCGGCTTCACCCAGCGCTCGCCGGTCGCGTCCATGAGCCGGAGGGTCAGCTTGTGCTTCGAGCCATCGCCGTAGATCTTCAGCTTCACCGCGGTGGGCGCCGCCGCCGGCGGGTCCTCGACCGGAATGGTGTACAGCACATAGGTCGACGCCTTGGTGAACGCGTAGGCGAGCTTGCCCGACCACGACCCGCCCGCTGCCTGCTCCGTCGTCTGCTGGAACGAGGCGGTGACGGTCGGGTCGCTGGGCCAGGTCGAGCCGAACGCGCGCGGGGTGCCGTCGCTCACCTGGAACCGCGCGTCCCACGCCGCGTCCGTCACCGCAGCCCTGGGCGAGGTCACGTGCTGGTACCCGTTGGTCGCCGGGAGTCCCGTGTACGGCGTCGTGGAGAGCGAGGTCTGGAGCGAGCCGTAGTCGTGGTAGGCCCAGTCGACGGTGTGGCTCTTGCCGTCGGTCGCGCGGACCCGGAAGCGGTCCACCACGTACTCGCCCGCGAGGACCAGCGTGCGCAGCAGCGAGGCATTGGCGTAGGCCGCCCCACCGTCCGCGGCGACCATCGACGCGCCCGGGAGCGACACGAAGCGGCGCAGCGCGCCCGTGGCCTCCGCCTGGGTCTGGCCGTCCACCGCGACGGTGTTGTGCGCGACGGTGACCTTGTCCCAGGTCGTGTGCGTCGAGGCCGCGTAGGACTGCGTCCCGGGATCGACGCCGAGCACGGTGCCGCGCCCGAAGAGCACCATGCCCAGCTTGTCGTAGTGGCCGTGCCAGCCGCCGTGCGCGCCGAACTTCATCGCCACGTAGTTGGCCGCGAGCCCCTGCCCCGCCCGCAGCACCGCGAAGCCGGAGTCGGCGTAGAGCGCGCTCGCACCAGGCATGGGCGGCGCATCGGGGAGCGTGCGGGCGCCGAAGAGCAGGCTCGTCTCGCTGCGCGAGGCGGGGTCGAGCGGTGAGGCCAGCTCGGGAGTGCGGTACTGCGCGTAGCCGATCTCGAAGAGCGCGGCGGACTTCTTCAAGCTGCTGCCGCCGTCGTCGTTGAAGGCCGGCAGCGAGAGGTCCGGCTGCGCGAAGTTCAGCGGCGACTCGAACATCGCGCGCAGCCGCTCCTGGGCGAAGAGGTCGCGCCCGGCGCGCTGGAACATGTTCGCCGTCTTCGCCAACGGGTCGAGCGCGAAGAAGTGGTAGCCCCACGAGCCCTCGTACCAGATGCCGTCCGCGGGGATCGACCGCTGCATCTGGAAGAGGAACCCGTGCTGCGGGTCGTCGAGCGCGAGCGAGAGCAGCGCCGGGTCGTCGAGCGCGAAGCCCACCGCCGCGAGCGCCGCGTTGTGCCAGGACTGCCAGTTGCTCATCCCCGCGCGGTTCTTGGCGACGGTGGCCGCGAGCGGGCGGAGCAGGTCGTCCTCGAGGTGTGCGCGGGTCGCGGCGTCGAGGCCGGGCGCGTCGGCCACCAGGTCGTAGGCCCAGGCGATGGAGACCGCCCAAACCGCCTCGTCGAGGGTCTGCGCGAGCACGCGCCCGCCTGAGCTGGACGACTTGCCGTTGATGTCGTGGATGGGGAAGCCCAGGTAGCGGTCGGCGTACGCCTTGAGGATCGCCAGGGCGGCGTCGGCCTTCGCAGCGTCGCCGTCGAGCCGATAGACCAGGCCGAGCTGCCGGGCCCTCACCGCCAGGTCGTCGTGCATGCGCGCGTAGATGACCTGGTCGTACGGCCAGCCGGTCCACACCTTCTTGTCGGCGGGGCAGGTGTGCGTCATCGGCGGGGTGTACTCGAGGTACACGCCGTGGTCCGGGCAGACGTACCAGAGCCCCCACTGCCCGCCTTCGTCCGGGACCTTCCACGCCGGGACGCCGTAGCGCGTCTGGAACGAGCCCGGCCAGGCGTTGGCAGTAGCCACGAGCGAGTCCTTCGCCTTCTTGGCCCACGCCTCGTCCGCGGCCCAGGTGTTGATGCGCGCGATGTCCGCGGCGTCCAGCAGCGAGTGCGGCCGGCTGCGCTTCGGGAACGGCGCGGCGGCGCGCAGTTCCTGCACGTCGATCTCCTGGCCTGCCTCCCGGACCGTGAACACTGCAGAGCGGGAAGAGAGCGCGTTGGCGGGAGTCAGGAAGCTCGCGGGCAGCGTGATCGTCGCCTGGACGGTGCTCCTGGCCCCGGCTGCGAGCGTCAGCGAAGCCGGGTTCACCGCCAACGCGAACGGGTGGCCCGCGCCGCCCTCGAGCGAGAGCGCAAACGTGCGCGACTGGGCTGCGCCGTTCTCCAGCACCACGTCGAAGCGATAGAGGTAGTCGTCGCCCGACCACGCCGAAGTGCCGGAAGCAGTGAGGACCGGGCCGCCGTCGAAGGCCAGTGCGTCGAGGATGAGCAGGGTGTCGGCCTGCGGCGTGTTGCCCCACCCGCTGGCGTTGAAGGTGATCGCCTTGAGCTGGTTCCAGCCCAGCGGCTCGCGGGCGACCGTGGCCTTCGCGCGCGGGAGCCGGAGCCGCTTCCAGCCGGTCCAGTCCACCACCAGGTGCCAGGAGTAGTAGTCGGAGCCGGCCGTGGCCGAGTTCTCGGAGTCGAGCACCACCTCGATGCCCGCGCCGTTCGCCTTGCCCGAGTACACCCAGCAGTCGAGGTTGGTGGCCTGCGAGGCGTCGAGCGGCGCCGCGAACGCCCTGCGCGCGGAGGTCTTCTGCACCTGGTTCTCCCAGCGCGCGGCGCCAGCGCCCACCTTGACCTGCGTCTTCTCGAGCGTGACCCCGCTCCAGTCCGAGACGTCCTCGCAGTCGTCGATGGGCACGGTGGCCAGGGCCAGCGAGGGGAGCAGACAGAGCGAGCCAAGGCAGCAGAGGAGCAGGCGCATGGAGCCTCCGGGGACCGCGGACCCGCCGAGCGTACCAGCCCGAACCCGGGCGCGGGCCGATGCGGGTGGACGTGGGCTGGGAGGAGGGCCGACTACTTCACGAGCTTGAGATGGTTGCGCCGGGGCTTGTCGGGATCGGTCGGAGGCTCGGGCTCGTTGGCGGACGCAGCCGGGGGCTGCGGAGCCAGGGCCAGCGGGACTGGCGCAACGGGTGAGATGGGCGCACCGGGCGATGCCGGCGCATCCACTGGATCGGCGGAAGCGGGTTCCGGAACCTCGTCGGGCCCCACCACGCGCAGGCCGGCCTTGGCCCGCTTCACCTCGGCCACCACCGGGCGCTCGCGGTCGCGCGTCTCACGCAGTTTGTCGACCTCGTCACCGGTGAGCCCGAAGTGCTTGGCGGCCGCCTCGAACAGCTCGCGCGGCATGTCGTCGGGGTACATGCAGGCCTCGTCGTCCTCGCCGAGCCCGGTGATCGCGTAGATGGCCGTCCACGGGACCGCCACCCCGAAGCGCTGGCCGCTGAAGCTGAGCGTCTCGCGCACGCCCCAGTCCGACAGCGAGAGGTCCGGGGGGTCGAAGCGGTACGAGAGCTTGAGGATGAGCTGGTAGTCGCTGCGGAACGAGGAGGGCACCACGACGCCGGGGCGACGCGGGTCCAGGTGGATGCGCACCTGGCCCTTCTCCAGCATGCGCTCGAGCCGCTTCTGCTTCTCCTCGGAGCCTGCGTCCATTCGCGTTCCTAGCGCTTGCGCGTGCGGGTGCGCGCCCGGTCCAGCTCGCGCTTCGTCTCGCGCTCCTTGATGTCCTCGCGCCGGTCCTCGTGCGTCTTGCCCTTGGCCAGGGCGAGCTGAACCTTGGCCCAGCCGTCCTTGAAGTACAGCTCGAGGGGGACCAGCGCGTACCCGCGTTCCAGCACCTTCACCAGCAGCTTGTCGATCTCGCGGCGGTGGAGCAGCAGGCGGCGCTTGCGCAGCGGGACGTGGCCCAGCAGCGAGGCGGCCTTGTACGGCCCGATGTTCAGGTTGTGGAGGAAGAGCTGCCCGCGCTCCGCGAGCGCATACGAGTCGGAGAGGTTGGCGTTGCCCTCGCGGAGGCTCTTCACCTCGCTGCCCACCAGCTCCAAGCCCGCCTCGACCGTCTCCTCGATGGAGTAGTTGAAGCGTGCGCGCTTGTTCCGCGCCACGACCTCCACGCCTTCCCTGGGCTTTGCCTTCGCCATGCGCGGTCTTCTAACCCGGTTGCCCTCCCGTGTCAGCCTCTGTACGGAGGCTCCAGGCCCGTGGAGTCGAACTCCGGGATCTGGATGGTTCCGGCTCGGTCGGCTTCGGTTCGGCCTCCGACACCCGGAAGGTGCTCGCACATCCCTGGCAATCGCACCCCGGGTTACGTGGCCGCGAACTCGGAGTTGGAGATCGAGGTCAGCCTCGCGCGGCCACTCCGATTTTTTGGGGGCAATGGAGGGGTACGCCAGGGGGCGCGAACGGCATCCGAGGCCTGCACGGTGTGCTCCCGGGACCTGGAAGGGAACGCTTCTTCCAAGGAACGTCCTCAACGGAGGCCAGAGTCCCGACAATGCGTGACGCCCTACACCACGCCCGTAGAGGGCGCCGACAGGCGCCGCGCGCGTAGGCCGCGTGAAGGACCAACCGGACCAACCGCCTCGGGGCGACGAGGCAGCCCGCAAGGCAAGTCGCGCGGGGGCCGAACGGCCCCCCTCCCTCCGGCCGGCGTTCGGGGCACGTAACCCTGACGAGCCTTCCCGTTCAGAGCCCCGGCGTCATCCCTCCAGGTGGCCTCTCCTTCCGGGCTCCCAGCTCCCGGGCGAGCCCGCGCGCCTCCTCGAGGATCGCCGCGAGCGCCGCTGCTTCCGTCTCCGGCGCATGCGCGTCGTCCCGGTGGTCGTCTGGATCGCCGAGGCCGGACGACTTGCTGGACCGCAGCCGCGCCATGATCCGGTCGCGCAGCGCGTGCGCGTCCTCGATGCCGCGGATGACGCCCCGGTGGTGCTGCAGCAGCGGATCCTGCCGCGCGTCGTGGCCACCGCTCCCGGCGGTGTCGACGACCACCGAGGCGATGCCGAAGAGCCGCTCGATAGGCCCCTGGACCACCCGCACGTTCTGGACGTTGGCGTAGGTCAGCGTCGCCTCCACCTGCTCCCAGATGCCGTGGCGGATGCGCACGCTGCGATCGGTCATCACGTAGCAGTGGAACTCCCAGTCGAGCCTCACCCCGACCAAGCCGAACGCCGCGCTGATCACCGTTCCCAGCACGTACAGCACCAGCACCGCCCAGATGCCCGCCGGCGCCGGCTTGCCCTGCGCGGCGGCGGTCGAGAGGGCCACGGCGAACACCACCCCACCCAGCAGCACTGGGAGCAGCCGCAGGCCGGCCAGCAGATAGCGATAGGCGAGCCAGCGCTCGGAGGCGCGGAACACCACCACTTCCTTCGCTCCCTGGGGCACGTGCGGCGGCGTGGGCTGGACCTTGAGCAGCGGCCCGAGGAGCGAGACGAGCAGGCGGATCACCTCGGGCCCTCCTTCAACGCCTGCCGGCAGTCGCGCAGTGCGTCCCGGATGTCGTGCAGGGCCTGCAGCGACTCGGCGCTCCCGAGCCCCGTCCCGGGACCGGGCGCAGCCTTGGCCACCCCGCCGCGCATGCGCTCGTAGAGGAAGTCGCGCACCGCCTCGTACTCGGGCAACCCGGGGAGCGACTCGCCGCCCGCCCCGCTCCCGGCGGCCGTCTCCACCTCCACCGTCCCCAGCCCGAGCCACCGCTCGACCACGTTTCGCCGCACGTGGATGTCCTGGATGCGGGCGTAGGTGAGGAACGCCTCGCGCCGGAAGAGGATGCCGTACGAGACCGAGACGCCCTGCTCGTCGAAGCGATACCGCAGCGTCTGGTACCGGAAGTAGAAGAACACCGCCAGCACGGGGAAGGCCGGCAGGCTCAAGAGCGCCATCAACAGGTACTGCCACAGCAGGTTCGGATGCGGGCGCGTGATGGCGAAGATGCGCGCCGCCTCCACGGGGCGGGCGGTGACGGGCTCTTGCATCGGGTCCCTCGAAGGCGGGCTCAGTGACCGAACGGGTAGTCGGCGCGGTTGCTGTTGAAGATGAACCAGCCTCCCGGGACGAGCGACTGGACCTTCACCCCCGCGTCCTGCGCGAGCGTCTCGAGACCGGCGTACTGCGTGTCTCCGACGCGGGCGAAGCCGCGGATGCCGGCCAACTCCCGGAGCACCTTGGCGCCCTGCTCGTCCTTCGCCAGCGCCTCGAGCGCCTTGGTCAGCGCCTCGCGCTTCTCGGCGGCGAGGCCCTTGCGGAAGAACACCGGCTCGTTCGCCACCGGGTCGGTCCGCTCCAGCACCTTGAGGCCCTTGGCCGACAGCTCCGCCTCGGGACGCTCGTAGGTCGCCACCGCGTCGACCTTCCCATCGAGGAGCTTGGCCAGCGCCTGGTCGTGCCCGCCCGCGAAGGTGGACTCGACCTCGAGGCCAGCCTTGGCGAACCGCGCCGCCGGGAGCACGAAGCCGCTCATCGAGTAGGGATCGGTGTAGGCGATGCGCTTGCCGGCCAGGTCCTCGATGCGCGCTGGACCGCCCTCGGCCTTGACCAGGATGGCGCCGCGGTAGGTGGGACCCTCTCGCAGGACCTGGAGGCCTGCCTCGACGCCGTACTCCTGCCGCGCGAGGAAGTACTCGAAGGCCGGCAAGAGGCCCACGTCCGCGCGCCCGCCGCCGAAGACCTGGATGGCGCGGACCGCCGTGGGCGCGACCTCTACCTTCACCGAGAGGCCGCTCTGGCGCTCGAGCCCGGCCTTCAGCGCCTCGACGTGCTCGGTGTGCCCCTGCACCACGCTGTGCGCGAGCACCACCACCAAAGGGCTCGCCGCGCTGCCGAGCTCCGCCTCGGCACGCTTCTGGCACCCGCCCAGCGCCATCATGCACCCTGCCGCCACCAGGCCTGCCCAGGCCCTCTGTCCCGAAA
>CAZAIE010000366.1:0-7019 GCA_964485035.1 uncultured Myxococcaceae bacterium
TGCGGGTCCGGGCCCTGCGGCTCAGACCTCCATCACTTCCTTCTCCTTCTTGGTCACCACCTCGTCGACCTTGACGCAGCCGGTGTCCACTTCCTTCTGGACGCGCTCGGTGCCCTTCTTCAGCTCGTCCTCGGTGATGTCGCCGCTCTTCTCGTACTCCTTGAGCATCTCGTTGGCGTCGCGGCGCTCGTTGCGGATGGCGATCTTGTGGTCCTCGCCCTTGGTCTTGCAGCCCTTGACGATGTCCCGGCGCCGCTCCTCGGTGAGCTGCGGGACCGGCAGGCGGATGATGTCGCCGTCGTTCATGGGGTTGATGCCGATGTTCGCCTCGCGGATCGACTTCTCGATCGCGGGGAGCATCTTCTTGTCCCACGGCCGCACGATGATGAGGCGGGGGTCGGCCACGGTCATGTTCGCCACGCCGTTCAGCGGCGTGGGCGTTCCGTAGTAGTCGACCTTGATCCCGTCCAGGATCGAGAGGTTCGCGCGACCGGTGCGGACGCGGCCGAACTCCCGGCGCAGGTCCTCGACGGTCTTGTCGATGCGGGCCTTCAGGTCATTGATGACGTCGTCAACGATTGCCATGGCTGCCTCCTGCGAGGATGGAGGTGAGGTTGCCGACCACGGTCCCCACGTCCTCTCCCATCACCGCCCGGCGGATGGTCCCCGGGACGGTCAGGTTGAAGACCAGGATCGGCAGGTTGTTGTCCTTGCACAGCGAGATGGCGGTGGCGTCCATCACCTTCAGCTCCTTCTGCAGAGCCTCGATGTACGCCAGCTGCTGGTACCGCACCGCCTTGGGATCCTTCTTCGGGTCGGCGGTGTAGACGCCGTCGACCTTCGTCGCCTTCATGATCACCTCGGCGTTGATCTCCATCGCCCGGAGGGACGCCGCGGTGTCGGTGGTGAAGTACGGGTTGCCGGTGCCGGCTGCGAAGATGACCACCCGGCCCTTCTCCAGGTGGCGCACCGCGCGGCGGCGGATGTAGGGCTCGGCCACCTCCTGCATCTCGATGGCCGACTGCACACGCGTCGGCAGGCCCAGGTTCTCGATGGCGCCCTGCAGCGCGAGCGAGTTGATGCAGGTCGCGAGCATGCCCATGTAGTCGGCGCTCGCCCGGTCCATCCCCAGCGTGCCGCCGGAGATGCCGCGGAAGATGTTTCCGCCGCCGATGACCACCGCCACCTGCACACCCAGGTCGACGATCTCCTTCACCTGGGCGGCGACGGACTGGAGGGTGGCGGCCTCGATGCCGTAGGTCCCGGCGCCCATGAGCGCCTCGCCCGACAGCTTGAGCAGGATCCGCTTGTATTTCGGGCTCGTTGCGGCGCTTGGCATGGGCCCACGGAATACCTCCCGGCCGATGGCCCCGTCAAGGCGCGCGCCCACGAAAGTCGCTGGAAGTCCCCCACTTCAGTAAGCTTTTTCGCCATGGCCGACGCGCTCCAACCCGACCCGCAGCGCCTGCTCACCCTGGCCCGCATGCGCATGCCTTTCGGGAAGTACAAGGGCTGGCTGCTGGTCGACCTGCCCGAGCCCTACGTCGTCTGGTTCCACCAGAACGGCCTCCCCGAGGGCAACCTGGGACGGCTGCTGGAGGAGCTCTACGAGATCAAGGTGAACGGCCTGGAGCCGCTGCTGGACCCGTTCCGGGAGGCGCCGCGGGAGCCCCGACGTCGCCGCTGAGCCTCGCGGGCACCGTGGTAGCGTCTGGCGCATCTGTCGAAGAGGAGTCGAATCGCAGGGAGGGGCGATGCGGCTGCGCGGGACCTACTTGCTGCTGTTGGCGACGCTCCTGGGGGCGGTCGGCCTCTCCTCCGGCGCGGCATGGGTTGGGCTGGGACGACTGGAGGACGCCCACCGGGACCTGGTGGAGCGCGACCTGCGCCGCATCCTCAGCCTCACCTCCGTGCGCCGGCACTTCCGCAACGAGCTGGTGCTGCGCGAGGACCTGGAGCGGACCCGTCCGTCCGGAGCCCACGAGGAGACGCTGCGCCAGCTCACCCAGACCCGGCACGAGCGGCGGGTCCTGCTCCGGGAGCTGCGCACGCTGGACCTCCCTGGCCCGGCCCAGGCCCTCGCCGAGCTCGAGGCGCTGGACACCCTCGACGACCTGCGCAGCGACACCCGGCGCTCGTGGGAGAGCGACATCGCCGCGCTCCTCGCCGCCAGCGAGGCCGAGCTCGTCGCGGGCTCCCGGCTCGCAGCCGAGACGGGGGCCACCGGGCGCCGCCACCTCGCCGCGGTCACTGCCTTCGCGCTGCTCGCGGGCATCGGCCTGGGGCTCACCCTGCTGCGCCGCATCGCCCAGACCACCCGCGCGCTCGCCTCGAGCGAGTCGCGGCTTCGGGACGTGGTGGCCTCCGCGCCCTCGGCGCTCCTCATCCTCTCGCCGGCGCGCGCGGTGGAGTTCCTCTCGCCCCAGAGCGCGCAGGTGCTGGGCCACCCCGCCGCCGCGCTCGCCACCGACCCCGCCTGCTGGGTGGACCTGACGGATCGCGAGCGGCTCGGGGAGTCGTTCTCTCAGGCCTGCCGCGGCACCCCCCTGGCGTCTCTCGCCGTGAGAGGCCACCGCGCCGACGGGACCGCCTTCTCGGCGATGGTGGGCACCGCGGTCACCCGCAGCCCCGAGGGAACCGTGGCCGGGGTCGTGTGGCAGGTCCAGGACGTCACCGAGGCGCGGGCCGCCGCCCAGACCCGCGCCAAGCTTGAGCAGCAGCTCGGCCAGGCGCAGAAGCTGGAGGCCATCGGCCAGCTCGCCGGCGGCGTGGCGCACGACTTCAACAACCTGCTCACCGCCATCAACGGGAACACCGAGCTGGTCCAGGAGCAGCTGCCCGCGGGCAGCGAGGCGCGGCAGATGCTGGAGGAGGTGGTCGAGGCCGGCCAGCGCGCCGCGACCCTGACCCGCCAGCTCCTCACCTTCTCACGCAAGCAGGTCATCTCCCCGCGGCCGGTGGTGCTCAACGAGATCCTCCTGGGGATGCAGCGGATGCTGCAGCGGCTCCTGGGCGAGAAGGTCGACGTCGAGTGGAAGACCGCTGCGGACCTGGGGACCTGCCTCGCCGACCCCGGGCAGGTCGAGCAGATCCTGCTGAACCTGTCGATCAACGCTCGCGACGCGATGCCCGGGGGCGGCACGATCTTCGTGGAGACCAGCAACGCCGAGGTGGACGAGGATCTCTCCCGGACCAGCGGAACGCCCGCCGGCCGGTACGTGCAGCTCTCGGTCAGCGACACCGGCTGCGGGATGACCCCCGAGGTGCGAGCCCGCATCTTCGAGCCGTTCTTCACCACCAAGGCCACCGGCCAGGGCACCGGGCTCGGGCTGGCGATGGTCTACGGCGCGGTGAAGCAGCACCAGGGCGCCATCAGCGTGTACTCGGAGCCCGGAGAGGGCACGACCTTCCGCATCCTCTTGCCGCGCACCGACGAGACGGCGGCCACCCCGAGCGAGGCGCTGCCCGCCGACGACCCCAGGGGCACCGAGCAGATCCTGCTGGTCGAGGACGACGAGAGCGTGCGGCGGTTCGCGGCGCTGGCGCTGGGGCGGCGAGGCTACCGCGTGGCCGAGGCAGGCTCGGCCGAGGCGGCGCTGGCGCGCATCCTCGAGGGCTCGCTGCGCCCCGACCTCCTGGTCACCGACCTCATCCTCCCCAAGCTGAACGGCCGCGAGCTGGTGGAGCTGCTCGCCCAGCACGGCATCACCCTCCCGGTGCTCTACACCTCGGGCTACTCGGACCAGCTGGTGACCAGCTCGGGCATCCTCCAGCCGGGCATAGACCTGCTCGCCAAGCCCTACGACGCGCGCAGCCTCTCGCGGCGGGTGCGCGCGGCCCTGGACAAGCCCCGCGGCTGAAGCCTCGTCTCACGCCAGCCCGGCGAGGAGGTCCTGGAAAGCGCGCAGGGACTTGGCCCTCTTCAGCCGCCGGAGCGGCAGCGACCACCCCGGACAACAGGCCTCGAGCTGGGTGAGCAGCGCCCCCAGCTTCGCCAGCGCCTGGGCCTCGCCGCAGTAGACCGCCGCGTAGCGCTGCAGCACCCCGGACAGGAGCCTTCGCACCAGGACGGCTCTCTCGGCTGGAGGGGGAGCCGCTGCGGCCTGCCCGCGCAGCCGGGAGAAGAGCAGCGGGTCGGCGAGCGCGCCACGGCCGACCATGAGCCCCGCCGCCCGGGTCTGCTCGAGGACCCGCCGTCCTTCCTCGGCCGTCCGGATGTCGCCGTTGGCGATGACCGGCAGCCGCGTCGCGGCGACGACCCGCGCGGTGATCGCGTGGTCGGCCTGACCCTCGTACTGCTGCACCACCGTGCGCGGGTGGAGCACCAGGAAGTCCACCCCTGCGTCCTCGAAGAGCGGCAGCAGCAGGAAGATCTGCTCCGGGTCGGAGTGGCCCGACCGCACCTTCACCGAGAAGCTGCCGGCGATCGCCTTCCTCAGGGCGGGGAGCAGGCTCGCGAGCGCCTCGGGGTGCTCGAGCAGGGCCCCGCCGCTGCCCACGTTCATCCGGCCGAAGGGGCAGCCGAGGTTGAGGTCGAGGTGCGCCGCGCCGGCTCGCTGCGCCTCGCCCGCAGCTTCGACGAGCGGCCCGGCCTCACGCCCGATGAGCTGCACCACCAGCGGGATACCGCCCTCGTCCGCGCGCGCCTCGCGCAGGTCCTTGGGGTCGAGGCGGGGGCCGTCCCCGCCGTGGCGCACCCGCGCGAACTCGGTGAAGAGCACGTCCGGGCGGGACAAGCCCGAGAGGACCTCGCGAACGGCGCGGTTGGTCAGCCCCTGCATCGGGGCGAGCATCAGCGGGACCTGTCCAGGGGACCAGGGAAGGGTCATTTGGCGCAGCACCGTGGCGCGCGGCGCCCAGACCGTCAACCGCGGCGTCGGTCGGTGCGACAACCAGCCTGGCGCGGCCTTCCCAGCATGTCTGCAGGACCGACGATGACCGAACCCCCAGGACGAAGACCGCGCGCGCCCCCCGTGGCTCCCCAGGAGCCCGAGTTCGAGCCCACCCCGGAGCGCTTCAAGTTCCGTCGCGGCGCGCAGGTGGGGCGGTACGTGCTCATCGAGGCGCTGGGGCGCGGCGGGATGGGCAAGGTCGTCCTCTGCTACGACCCCGAGCTCGACCGGCGCGTGGCCCTGAAGATCCTCGACCCGCGCACCGTGGCCCGCGCCCGCGAGCAGGTCCTCACCGAGGCCCGCGCCACTGCGCGGCTGGTGCACCCCAACGTGGTGGTGGTGCACGACGTCGGCTGCGCCTCGGGGGTGGAGTTCATCGCCATGGAGCTGGCGGAGGGGGGCAACCTCTGGCGCTGGCAGAAGGGCAAGCCCGCGCCCCGCGAGATCCTCCGGGTGTACCGGGCTGCGGGCGAGGGGCTGGCCGCGGCGCACCGCGCCGGGATGGTGCACCGGGACTTCAAGCCCGCGAACGTGCTGCTCGGCGCCGACGGCCGTCCGCGCGTGGCCGACTTCGGGCTGGCGAAGCCCGCGGGCGGTCCCTTCGCCACCGGCGGCACGCCCGGCTACATGGCCCCCGAACAGCAACGCGAGGGACAAGCCGACCCGCGCTCGGACCAGTTCTCGTTCTGCGTCTCGCTCTGGGAGGCGCTCACCGGGGTGCGGCCCGACGCGCACTCTTCGCCCGACACCTGGGGCCGGCTGCCGCCGGAGGTCTCGACGCGGGTGCGGCGGGCGCTGGTGCGCGGACTCTCGCTACGTCCCGAGCGCCGCTTCCCGGACATGCCCTCCCTGCTCGCCGAGCTGGCCGAGGAGCGTCGGGGCCGCCGCCACCACCTGCGCCTCGCCGCTGCCGCCGCCGTCGTCGGCGCCGCGGTGGGCGCGGGCTCGCTCTCGCGGACCGATCCCTGCGGCCACGAGCGGCCCTGGCCAGCGGAAGAGGAGGCCCTCTTCGCCCCGCTGGGCGGGGACTTCGCAGCGCGGATGGAGGGCTGGCGCACGTCCTGGTCTGCGGCCCACCGGGAGGCCTGCCTGGCAGGCGCCACGGGCGCCGCCGGACGCGAGTGCGTTCAGAGTGCCCGCCTGGTCGCGCTGGCCCTGCTCGAGCGCACGCGCGAGGCCCCGGCCGACTTCGCGCCGCACGCCGCGAGGGCGGTCCGCTCGCTCCCCGACCCTGCACGCTGCGCCCCCCACCTGCTGCTGGAGCCGGAACCCGCCACCGACGGCGTCTCCTCCGCCTCGACGGCCCGCCTGGCGAGGGCCCAGGTGCTGCTCGAGACCGGTTCGGCGCTCGCGGCCCGCGAGGAGGCGGAGCGGGTCACCGACTCCACCCAGGCGCCCGCGGGCCTGAGAGCCGAGGCGCTGTACCTGCGCGGCCGCGCCGAGTGGCAGCTCGGTGAGCTCGCCGCGGCCCGGGCCTCCCTGCGCTCGGCGGCGAGCGCGGCCGACGCGGCGGGGCGGGACCTTCTGCGCCTCAGGGCCAACCTCGCCCTGGCCAGGCTGGGCCTCGAGCTGGAGCAGCCCATCGAGGCCGAACCATGGATCCACGTCGCCTCCGCGGCGCTGACCCGCGCCGGCGCGCCTTTGGAGGAATCGGTGGAGGTCGCCGAGCTCCGGGGCCTGCTCGCCTACGTCAAGGGAGACCTCCTGGGCTCCGGACGCGCGCTCGCGCAGGTCGAGGCCTCGCTGCAGGAACTGGGCGACGAGTGCCACCCGGCCCTGGCGAGGGTGCGTGCCATGCGCGCGTGGATCCTGGCCCTGTCCGGCTGCCCGGCGGAGGCCGAGGCGCTGGCCACGCTGGCGCTGTCGAGGGGGGCCCCGGTCTTGCCCCCGCTCCACCCGGACGCCATCCGCGCCCGCCTGGCGAGCAGCCTCGCCCGAGGCCTCTCGGGGGACACCGCGGGCGCAGCCCAGGCGCTCCAAGGGGTCGACGCGTGGCTTCAGCAGAGCTGGCCCGAGCGCCGTCCCGAGGTCCGGGAGCTGCGGACCTGGTCCCGGCGCCTCCTGGTGCGCTCGCTTTGGGACACCAGCGGCGATCCGCTGACGGCGCAGGCGCTCTCCCGCGGCGAG
>CAZAIE010000367.1:0-7018 GCA_964485035.1 uncultured Myxococcaceae bacterium
ACGTGGGAGAACGTGGCCTTGCCTGCCCGGTGGTCGCGGGCGTCGCGGGCGAGGTCGACCAAGGCCTTCAGCGCGGCGCTGCTCGCGGAGCCGACCGAGGCGAAGCGCAGCGGCGGCGGCGCCGGGTGGTGGTCGAGGTTGGCCACCGGGAAGAGGTAGGGGTGCTCGACGCTCGCGGTCGCGCCGGAAAGCGACGGCACGAGGCCCAGCACCTGCTGCTCGACCGACCGCGAGAGGAACACGTACCCGAGCGCCGTCGGATTCGGCATCCGCAGCACCCGCGGGAACCAGCCGTCGCCTCCGGTGAGGGACTCGAGGACGGCGTGGGGCACCACCGCGCAGGGGACGCGCGCGGCGGTGGCGAGCAGCTTCAGGGCGAAGAGGCTCTCAGCCTCGACGGAAGTCAAGAAGACCCCGCGCGACTCGCGCAGCGTGGCCAGCCGCAGGACCTCGCGGACGCGGCGGGTGGCGCAGAGGAGGCGGTGCGCGCCCGAGCCCTGGGACGGGCAGCCACGCAGGGCGCGGAAGGCGACGCCGTCGAGGCCCGCGCGGGCGGCGCGCTCGGCGACGAGGCCCAGGTGGCCGGGCTCGGCGAGGAAGAGCACGGGGGCCTGGAAGGCGTGGCGGGCGGCCGCGAGGAACGCGGCGTTGAACTCGACGTGCTGATACCCCTCGTGGTGGGGCTCGCAGATGACGATCATGGTGGAGGAAAGGTTCTCAGGATCGCCCGGGGTTGCCAAGCATCGGAGGGGGGCGCGAGCCTCACCCCGCTTGCGCGCCCGGGGCAGATCCGCCACAACCGGGAGCAGAGCGACTCCCCCGAGAGGCCAGCGCGATGGCGAAGTCCCCGACCCCCACCGACTCCCTGTTCAGCCGCGTGCGCAAGGGCCTCGCCGCCCTGGCCCCCGACCCGGCCCGGGCGCTCCTGCGGACGGTGAACGCCGAGCTGCGCGCCGCGGCGATCGAGGCGGTGCCGCTGAACCTGTACGAGGTGGCGAAGCTGAAGAGCCTGGACCCGTTCGTGCCGCGGGCGACGACCTTCTCGTCGCGGACCACGGGTCGCCACTTCCTCCTCCTCTCCGGGTGCCCGATGGGCGACTCCGGAGGGGGCCAGCGGCCGGCGCAGCTCGCGCTGGAGCTGCTCGGGCGGGGGCACCGGGTGACGTTCGTGTACCGCTTCCCGTCGTCGGACCGAGGACGTCAGCGGACCTTCGCGCACGAGAACCTGACCCACGTGCGGTTCCGGGACTTCTCGGCGCGGGCGTTCGCGCTGGAGCGGGGCACGCGCGAGCAGCTGGTGGTGGTGACCGAGATGCCGCTCGCGGAGTTCCGGGCGTGCGCGCGCCACCTCAAGGGCTGCGGGGCGCAGACCGTCTACGACTGCATCGACGACTGGGACTCGAGCCTGGGCGGGCGCTGGTACTCCCGGCGGACCGAGAACCGGCTGCTGGTGGAGTCGGACCTGGTGGTCGCCTCGGCGCAGGCGCTGAAGGACGGGCTGCAGGCGCGGTCCTGGCGGGACGTGGCGCTCTTGCCCAACGCGGTGAACACGCACCTGTTCGCGCGGGGGCGCAACCACCCGCGGCCGGGCGACCTGCCGGATGGGGACGGGGTGTTCCTGTACGTCGGCTCGCTGTGGGGCGACTGGTTCGACTGGGAGTGGGTGTGCGCGCTGGCGAAGGCCCGCCCGGACGCGGCGGTGGTGCTGGTGGGGGAGTACCGCAGCGAGTGCCGCAACCCGCCGCCGAACGTGCATTTCCTGGGGCTGCGGCCGCACGCGGAGATCCCCGCGTACGTGGCGCACGCCGACGTGTGCCTCATCCCGTTCCGCCTGGACCGGATGATCCGCTCGGTGAGCCCCTTGAAGGTCTACGAGTACCTGGCGATGGGGAAGCCGGTGGTGGGCTCGGCGATGCCGGAGCTGCACGACCTCCCGTACGTCACGTTGGCCCGCAGCGAGGCGGAGTTCGTTTCGGGGGTGCAGCGGGCGATGGAGCTCGAGGTCCGCGAAGAGGACATCGCGAAGTTCGTCGCCGAGAACGGCTGGAAGGCGCGGGTGAAGCAGCTCGAGCGCCTGTTGGGGATCTGAAATGGAACGGGGCCCGTGATCGCGTGACCCAAGGCCCTCACCCCATTCTCCCCAGGGG
Organism: uncultured Myxococcaceae bacterium; assembly: GCA_964485035.1. Lineage (GTDB taxonomy): Bacteria > Myxococcota > Myxococcia > Myxococcales > UBA5297 > CAZAIE01. The sequence continues at coordinate 2,148 of CAZAIE010000367.1, forward strand.
CTCCGCTCTGCCCTGCCTCGCCTGCCTCTTGGCTCTGACCTTCCGCTTCTGACGCCTCGGGGCCACTCCAGTTCGAGACTCAGCTCCTGTTGCTTCAGCTCAGCGCTCGGTCGTAGTTGAACCGGGTGCTCTGCTCCGGCCGGTGGCTCCACTCTCCCGCGGGATCCGGCGAGGCGACGAGGTCCACCTCCACGTGCGCGGAATCCGGCAGGCGCAGCGCCCGGAGATCGAACGGCAGTACTGGACGCAGTTCCCACACGCTCCCCACCCTCCGCGCCCGCAGCTTCGCCGCCCGCCGGTCCTCCAGCTCGGCCCCGGTCACCGGGTCGGGAAGCTCGGCTCGCGTGGTCAGCAACGCCGGCCGCCCGAAGGCCACCACCGTGCACGGCAACGGCGTCCGGGCCAGCAGCGCCTCCAGCTTCGACGCGTCGGTCTCTACCGAGGCGGTCCCTTCGGCGAAGCCCAGCTCGTTCAGGTGCTTCGCGGCCAGCGCGTTTAGCAGTCCCAGCCCCGGCCCGCCGAGGACTTGGACGCCTGCGCGCTTCGCGAAGAGCCACGCTCCCCAGGTGTTCGCCTCCACCGACAGCCCCAGCGCTCCTGCCTCTTCGATGAGCGCCTGGACCCGCGGCAGGTCGGGCTCGAAGGTCACGGTCGGCAGCGCCACGATGGGCCGCAGTCCCCGGTGTTCGTCGAGCACGCGCCGCAACGCCCCGGGCTGGAGTCCTTCGAGCACGATCGTCGTCCTCTCCGGGGGCTGCGTGGCTTCCAGGAAGCGGTCGAGCGCCGCGGCCTCGAGCCGCACCCGGTCCGGATTGACGGGCGTGGCCGCTGCGGTCAGGGAGTCCGCCTCACGCAGCAGTTGGACGACGCCTTCTCGCAGCGTGGCGTCAACCGACCGCCGAGCTGCCTGGGCTGGCTCCGGCTTCTCTCGCTCCGCGACCTCGATGAGCTGGTCGAGATGGCCGTCGAGGTAGGCCGAGGTCTGCTTGCGCCCTGGAGTGGCTCCCCGCCGCTCGGCCTCCTTCGCCAATTCGTCCGGAGGGGGCGGCTCGGCCGACAGCGCCTTGCGGAACAGCGCGACGGCCGCTCTGACCCAGGAAGGGTTCTTCATCCGCCCTTCGATCTTCAGGGACCGGACCCTTGCCCGCCGCAGCTCGTCCACGCGCGCGACCAGCGAGAGATCGTGCATCGAGAAGGGCGTCCCTCCCGGCGCACCGTCGAGCGTCCAGGCGACGCGGCACGGGCTGGTGCACTGCCCCCGGTTGCCGCTGCGTCCGCCGACCCAGCTCGACAGAAGGCACCGTCCGGACACGGCGAAGCACAGCGCCCCGTGGGCGAAGACCTCGGTCTCGATGCCCGGCACGCGGGACGCTGCGGCGATCTCGTCGAGCGAGAGCTCGCGGGCCAGCACCACCCGCTTCGCGCCCAGCTCCCGCGCCGCCTCGACGTCAGCGGTGCTGGCCACGCAGGCCTGGGTGCTGAGGTGGTACTCGAGCTCGGGGAAGTGCGGCTTGAGCGCCAGCAGCGCCGGGTCGCGCACCAGCACCGCGTCCACGTGGAGACGCGAGGCGACCTCGAGGATCCGCGCCGCCCGCGTCAGCTCGTCCTGCGCGAGGTCGATGTTCAACGTGAGGTGCAGCCGCTTGCCCTGGCCGTGCACCAGCTCGCAGGCCTCCGCCAACTCGGCCTCCGAGAAGTTCCGGGCGTTGCGCCGCGCGTTCAGCGCCGTCAGTCCGAGGTAGACCGCGTCGGCGCCAGCCTCGAGTGCCGCCAACAGGCACGCGCGGTCACCGGCAGGCGCAAGGAGTTCGATGGGAGGCGTCATGGGGCGCGGATTGTAGCGTCCGCGCTCCTTGGAGCCGCAGGTTCCTCACTAGTGGGACCAGGTGGGCTGACTGCCTACCCCACGCTGGGGTGAAGGCTGCGTGGGAACGGCGGGATTCGGAGCGGGAAAGACCGCAATGGCCTCCCTGGGCTCCTGGGCGGCCCGCACGGAGGTCGAGGTGGGGGGAGCGGTATTTCAATACCTTGGGGACTGCCAGAGGCCTTCCAGGAGGCGTTGGGGAGCCCCCAGGGGCATTCCCGAGCACCTGACAAGGTATTTGATTTGCTGTGTTTTCTTGTAACCCAACAGCACATGCGGGTGCACTTGGTTCTTCCAGAGACCCGTTCAGACGCACATGCGCACCGAGGGGACGCAGAAGTTCCCGCGCTTGCGCGACTGGGGAGTATCATGCGCGCCCCCATGGACCTGACCCTGCTGACCAAGGCACTCGACGCCCGCGCCGCGCTCCTGGACGAACGCCACCAGACCGCGCTGCGCCTGTTCAACGGCTTCTCCGAGGGCGCCGCGTCGCTCGCGGTGGACCTCTACGGCTCCACCCTGGTGATCCACGACTATGCGGGCCCCGCCGGCGACGAGGTGGGCGTGCGCGCGGTCGCCGCGACGCTGCGCGAGCGGCTGCCCTTCGTGAAGGCGGTGCTCTGGAAGGTGCGCGAGTCGGAGCGGGCGGAGCTGCGCAATGGCCGACAGCTCGTCGGCCAGCGCGGCGACCTGGACCGGCGCATCGAGGAGGACGGGGTCTCCTACTCCCTGTCGCTCGACCTCAACCGCGACGCGAGCTTCTACCTCGACACCCGCAACCTCCGCGCCTGGGCCCACAAGACCCTGGCCGGCAAGAAGGTGCTCAACGCCTTCGCCTACACCGGCAGCCTGGGGGTCGCGGCGATGGCCGCCCCCGCGGCGCAGGTGGTCCACGTGGACATCAACAAGACGTTCCTGAACCTGGCCAAGGACAGCTACGCCCTGAACGGCTTCCCGGTGAAAAAGGCCGACTTCCTGGCCGCGAACTTCTTCGAGGCCGCCGGGCGGCTGAAGAAGGACGGCCGGCTCTTCGACTGCCTCTTCCTGGACCCGCCGTTCTTCTCCAAGACCGAGGGCGGGACGGTGGACCTCGAGTCCGAGTCGGCGCGGCTGCTCAACAAGGCCCGCCCCCTCATCGGCGACGGCGGCCTCTTGGTGGCGGTGAACAACGCGCTCTTCCTCTCGGGCGCGGAGTGGATGATGACGCTGCAGGGGCTCTGCCAGGACGGCTACCTCGAGTTCGCCGAGACGATCCCTGTTCCGGAGGACGTGACCGGCTACGCCTCGACGCGCGTGGGCGAGCCGCCTGCCGACCCCGCGCCGTTCAACCACTCCACGAAGATCGCCGTGCTCCGCGTGCGCCGCAAGGACGGGCGGAAGGCCAGCGACGCCTGAGCGGAGCCTCGATTCGGAGTCGTACCGACTGAGCCCCTGACCCGAGCGCATGGCCCGACTGTCCGAACGCCTCGAGGCGCGCCTCCCCTCGCTCGCCTCCCGCGACTTCCGCAACCTGCTCGGCGGGCAGTTCGTCTCGCTGCTGGGCTCGCAGATGCAGCAGGTCGCGCTGGTCTGGCAGCTCTACCTGTTCGACCCCTCCCCGCTCGCGCTCGGCCTGCTGGGCGCGTTCCGGGTGGTCCCGGTGCTCCTGCTCGCGCTCTTGGGCGGAGTGGCCGCCGACACCTGGGACCGCCGCCGCCTGATGATGGCCAGCCAGTCGCTGATGGCGGCGGGCTCGGTGGTGCTCGCGCTCGCGACGCTCGGGGGCTGGGCGAGCGCGGGGCTGCTCTACGGCATGACCGCGGTCTCCGGCATCGCCCTCGCCTTCGACACGCCGGCGCGCCAGGCGCTGGTCCCCCAGCTCGTCCCCCGCGAGCACCTCTCCGGCGCGCTCAGCCTGTACGCGCTCGGCCGGGAGGTCGCCACCATCGCCGGCCCCGCGCTCGGCGGCGTGGTGCTGGCCCACGGCGGGGTGACCCCCATCTACTTCTTCGACGTGGCGTCGTTCCTGGCCGTGCTCGGCGCCCTCTTCACCCTGCGCCACCGCGACCCGCCCCGCCCCCGGGCGCGGCTCGACCTCGGCTCGGTGCGCGAAGGCTTCGCCTTCCTGCGCCGCACCCCGGTCATCGGCTCGACCATGGTGCTCGACTTCTTCGCGACCTTCTTCGGCGGCTCGATGCTGCTGATGCCCATCTTCGCGACCGAGCTCCTGCACGTCGGGCCGCAGGGCCTGGGGCTGCTCTACGCCGCCCAGCCCGCGGGCGCGGTGCTCACCGGCTTCGTGCTCTCCGCGGTGCCGCTCCCCCGCCGCCAGGGCCAGGCCATCCTCTGGTCGGTGGCGGCGTACGGCGCGGCCATCGCCGTCTTCGGGGCCTCCCGCTGGCTGTGGCTGAGCCTCCTCGCACTGTTCGTCTCCGGCGCCGCGGACACGGTGAGCATGGTCATCCGGCAGACCCTGCGGCAGCTGCTTACCCCCGACGGCCTGCGCGGGCGCATGACCTCGGTGAACATGCTCTTCTTCATGGGCGGCCCCCAGCTCGGCGAGGTCGAGGCCGGGGTCGTGGCGCGCTTCACCTCCCCGCGGTTCTCCGTGACCTCCGGCGGCCTTGCGTGCATCGGCGTCGCGCTGCTCACCGCCCTGCTCGCGCCGGCCCTGCGCCGCTACCAGGCCCCGCCCGAGGGGCCGGTTTCCTGACTTCGTGGGGCGACAAGACCCCGATGGTGCACCACCGACACCCCGACGTAGAGACAACCCCTTGATGCCCCGCTCCCCACCGCTGGAGCGGGCCTTGCAAAAGCGGCCCCCGTCGAACGGGGGCGGAACCGAGGTCCAGGTGAACCACGACGAGAGGCTGAACCAGGTGCTCGCCGAGTACACGAGCCTGCAGGAGCGGCAGCGGGCGGCCCCGCTCGACCCCGCGCAGCAGCGGCGGCTGGAGATGCTCCAGGACGTGGTGCTCGCCGAGACTGCGCTGGTGGACAACGAGGGCGCGGACCGGCTGCCGCGGCC
>CAZAIE010000368.1:0-6995 GCA_964485035.1 uncultured Myxococcaceae bacterium
GGGGTTCGCGTACGTCGACATCCCGTCGGCGACGCTGGTCTCCGAGGCCGTCGGTCGGTTCTCGGTCCGCCTCGCGACGCCCTGTGAGGTCACGACCCGGCCCCTGAAGATCGAGATGGGGGCGCCGGTCCACCCGGGCCGGAAGGGGACCTGGACGTGGACGCTGGAGGAGGAGAAGAAGCGCAGGGCGAAGTACCGCGACCACCACTACGACTTCCTCATCGTCCCGGTCTCCATCGAGGGCGAACTCGCGGGCGCAGCCTCCGCCACGCGCGTCTGGCTCGACCGCCACGGCGTCGAGGGGGAGACGGTCACCCTCGGGAAGACCGTTCTGGGTGCCGACGCGTCCTCCCTCGTCGCTGGCCTCGACTGCGCGCCGGAGCACGAGATCGCAGTGAACGGCAAGGCCGTGGGCAAGCTGCAGATCAGCTCGTCGGCGAAGGCGTACCTGGTCTCGACCGCGCCCGGTTTCTGCTACCGCCTGCGGACGGTGACCTACGTTCACGGGTCGGACTTCATGCGCGGCGGGGGAGACCCCGGAACGAAGCTGATGGGCGGGAAGCCGGCGTACGCCTTGGACCGCGACGAGATCACGCTGTTCCTGGTGGGCCAGGCGAACAGCTCCTCGAAGAGCGCAGGGGCCCTCAATGAGCTCACCCGCATCGAGTGTCGGTGAACCCGGCTCCTTTACGGATCGCCCCAGCTCGCGCTCGGGATCTCGAACGTCACCAGGCGCGCCGGCGGCGGGGCCGTGAGGGACTGCACGGCCGTCTCGATCACGTCCACTGGCAGTTCATCCGAGCGTGGCCCTCGTGCACTGAGAGTGTTTCACGAGGGACGCTGCTCGCACAGCCGTGAGCTAGGATCAGCCCCCTCGCTACACCTCAGCGTGGCGGACAGAGAGGAAAGGCGCACAATGAAGAAGCCCCGTCCGGACGCGACACGAAAGCCCCCGGTCTCCAAGGACCGAATCGTCTTCGGCCGGGTGGTCGCCGAGCGCGAGTACCAACTCGGAGACCGCCGAGTGCTCGTCCAGTTGGGGACTCCTCACCGCGCTTCCGGGAAAGCGGACTGGTACTGCCCGTTTCGGATCGTCTCGGGGCGAGAGCGGACAAACCACCGGGTCTTCGGGCAGGACGCGCTTCAGGCCCTGATGCTGGCCTTTGACGTCATCAGGGCCAATGTCGAGGCGCTCTCTCCGGAGATCTGCTGGGACGGCAGCGAGACGCCTGGGGACGTTGGGATCTACAGGCGCCTGACAGCTGGTCAGGGGTTCGACGCCCACACTGCACAAGCGCGAGAACTCGAACGCGGCACGCGGAGTTTGGGAGGGCTTCGACTCCCCGTCTCCGAACGCGCGAAGCACCAGGGCATGTTCGCCGCCGAGAACATTGTGTGCGAGGAACTCCCAGGCCGGATGCTGTGCGCCCGATTCCCGCCTGGAACGCGCATCTGGTCCTGCCCTCAGATCGAGCTGCCGTCGGGCACGAAGATGGTCGTAGCCCTTGGCGTCGGCGACGGACCGGGTGGCGAGGGCCGCCGCATCGTCCTGGTCCCATCCGAGACGCGACCGCGGAAATCAGCGAGGACTGCGAAGGGCGGGTAGCGAATGACAGTTCGAGAGTCCGCCGCGGCACGGATCTCGCAATACCCGACGGCCATGCGCCTCCCTCGCCGCTGGCGGAGACGGCTAAACCTCTTCCTCGCGCTCGGCGCCGCCGCTGCCCTGCTCCCCTTCATCCTCGTTTCGGCCCTCTACCTCCACACCCTCCTTGGCCTGGGCGAGCTCCCGCAGCCGCCAGCCGAACGCCCCCTCCCACGCCTCTTGGCGCTCGGCATCTGGGAAGACACCGGCGAGAGCGGAGCGCGATTCGAGGTCCGAGAGACCTGGCCCTGGACCCCGGTGCTCGACCTCACGTCCGACCGTGGTCGGAAGGCGCCCGACCCTGCGGGCAGCCGCGCCGCAGGCCGCGTCGCCTCCCTGTGGCTCGCCTCCAGACCGCGCACCGGCATGGCGGGCTGGCACCTCCGGCGCACCGTACTCACCGTGTGGCTCACCCGGAACAGGTCTGCGTCCGAGCTGACACGGGAGATGGCCCTGCGGTCGTACTTCGGCCGCGGGGCAGTGGGCGTGGACCAGGCCGCCCTCTCCTACTTCGGCAGGCCGCCCGGGAGCCTGACCACCGGCGAAGCGGCCCTGCTCGTCGGGCTCCTGCAGTCCCCCACCCGCGACAGTCCCGACCGCCGACCTGACCTCGCCCTGGTACGTCGGAACCGGATCCTCGAGCGGTGGAGTGCTGCCGGTCTCATCACCGCCGATGACCTCCGGCTGGAGACCTCAAAGCCCCTCGGCGTCCTGCCCCCAGCGAAGCCTCCATCCCAGAAGACTGCCCCAAACCCCGCTCGCCCTGGAGAGACCGATGGACAAGGCAAGCCTTGAGCAGTTGGTGGAGCGAGTGCTCTCGGGGGTCCTGAAGCGGCACACGGCCGACCAGGTCTTCCTGTTCGGACCGGCGGGAGATCCCTTCTGGTGCGCGAAGAGACCCGTCCGCCAGGAGGAGCTGATGGTCCTGGAGCAGGCGCACGGAGCTGCTACGTGCCCCCGTCCTGAGCTGCGGCCGCTGCATCACCGCTGCAGCCTCAAGGACAGCCAGCTCCCCCATCGACCGCTTCGCCCTTGTGCAGCCACCCCGCCGGCCGGTACGGCGAGCGGATCCAGAAGTGGCCGCCCTCGTCGCGCAGCTCGAACCGCTCGCGCGTGCTCCCGGGGACGTTCTGCTGGATCACGTCCACCGAGTCCACGCCCACCGCGGTGACGATGGCCACGTGGCCGAGCGAGCCCTCGTTGAACACCAGGATGTCGTCCGGACGCGGTGGCGTCGTCGAGCCGTTCTCGAACTGCACGAGCCCGCGCGTCCGGTTGCACCCGCCGTCGGGGACCGCCTCGTCGAAGAAGCTCTTCGCGTGTCCCCAGCCGTCGGGCATCTGGTGACCGAGCACCTCGGCGTAGAAGCGCTTCACGTACTCCACGCACTGCCACTTCTTGCCGTAGTACGCGCCGCCCCGCCCGCGGCTCTGCCCGTGGCTCACGGCGATCTCCGGACCGTTCTCGTAGACCGGGATGCCCCGATGGCTGTCGAGGATCTGGCCGACGGCGCCCGCGTCCACCTGCGTCGTCGCCGGCCGGCACGAAGCGAGCCACGCCGCGACACAGACAAGCCCCAGGGCGCGAACCATGCGGTCCTCCCGCGGTCCCCGGGACACACGTCCTGCGGCCAGCCGGACTCGACACCCAGGGAGCGACTCCACTCCCCACGGGAACTGCACCCACCGTGCCGGAATTCCGGGGCGCTACGCCTTGATGGGCCCCAGCTCCGCGGCGAGCACGGCCTCGCGGATCTCCCGCTCGAGCATCGCGAGCTCCTCGACGACTGCGGGCTCCTCGACGCGCCGGCGGGGCAGCGTGTAGCTGAACTGCAGCAGCCGCAGGTGCTTCGGGGCCACGGCCTGGGCGAGGTCCCAGTAGCGGATGGAGAGCGCCTCGCCCTCCTCCTCGACGTCCTGGGAGTAGGCGACGAACGCGACGCCGCTGGGGAGGAGCTCGGCGGAGCTGGGACGGTCCTTCAGCGCCCGGAGCAGGTCCGAAGCGGGCGGCAGTGCGGGCCCCTGGAAGGTCTCCACGACGAGCCGGAGGGTGCCCGAGTCGGGGACGTCGGCGAACCAGGCCCCACCGCCGTCCTCGTCGTACTCCTCGACCCAGTCCGAGGGGACGCGGAACTTCACCAACCCAGCGCGGTACGCCACCGTCTTCAGGTCCATGGTCGGCCTCAGCAGCCGGTCTGCAGCATCGCCATCGCCACCCGGCGGATCAGGTCACGGCGGACGAGCGTACGACAATGCTCGATGGCCTGGGGCACCGGCGTGGCGCCCTTGCGTTCCCGGGCGCGCCGCGCGGTCTTCACCACCATCTCGACCTTCGCCTTGTCCAAGGCGAGGAGGCGGGGCCCGTCGTTCGCCATGAACCAGCGGATTCCCCGCGTGTCGAGGAACTTCCCCAGCACGCGGTTGGCTTCGGCGACGAGCGCGAGGTCGATGATCTCTGCCATGGGAGCGCGACCGTCCTCGGGGTTCGGGCGCAGCGGTCCCCTGCGCTGCCGAGCGGGCAGGCGCCTGCGGACCGTGGGCCAGGTGGTGGGTCCCGCGGCCCGTCCGGCGCCGCGTCGACGTCGGTGAATCTAGCGCAGCGTCCCGGTGCGTCGAATTTTCTGACGCGAAATTTGGGCGCTCCCCGGACGGCCCCGAGAATGGTCCTCGGAGGTCTCCATGCTCGCCGCACTCGCCCTCGCGATCCTCTGTGCCGCCCCGCCGCCCGCCGCGGATCCGCTCCCTACTCCGACCCCGGTGCCTGCGGCCGCGCCAGCGGCTCCGTCCGCCGCGCCGGTGCTCGAGCTGGACCCGGTGGACTCGGTCACGCGGGTCGAGGGCCAGCGGCTCGCCTTCGAGCTGCGCGCCGGCGAGCTCGACACCCTGCTCTTCCACCTCCACTGCCTCGCCGGCTCGATCCCGTGCGCGCGCGAGGCCTTCCGCGGCTTCTGGAAGCGAGAGCTCGCGCTCAACGCCGCCGACGAGCGGGCGCTGCTGGAGTGGCGCGAGACGCTGCGCCGCTACCGCGCCTCGCTGGAGCTGGACGAGGACGCGCCCACCCGCCTCAACGCGCCAGCGGCCTGGGACCTGGGCGACAAGCTGCTGCTCGCGAGCCTCTCGGCGTCGAGCCTGGACGAGCTGCGACGCAGCCTGGGCCTCTTGCTCGCGCCCCACGACGCGGAGCGGCTCTCGGCCATCGCCCGCGCCTTCGAGCCGCGCTTCCACGCCTGGTGGCTGCGTGCGGGAAAGGGCCCCGCCGCGACCGCCGCGCGCGCCTGGGCCTCGCTCGTCTCCGAGAAGCAGCTTCTCCCCTTCGCCGAGCGCGTCGCGGCCTTCTACGGGCCGGCGCTGCCGGAGAAGGCGCGCATCGTCTTCCACGTCGTCCTGCGGCCGACCGTCGAGGGCGCCGTGGCACGCTCGACGGCCTCGGTCTGGGAGCACCACGTGGTCCTCGAGGCCGAGGCGGAGCAGCCGCCCGAGGAGCGCATCGGCGCCGTGTTCCACGAGCTGTGCCGCTACTTCTACTGGGCGCGGCCGATCGACGCGCGGCTCTCGCTGTTGGGCACCTTCGCCTTCTCGCCCGAGCCTGCCGCCCTGGGCCTGTACTCGCTCTTCGACGAGGCGGTGGCGAGCGCCCTCGCCCACGGCCTGGTCGCGGAGCACGTGCTGGGAACGGAGCGCGCCGCCCTGCTCCTCTCCGGGGAGCTCGGCCTGCACTCCGACCCCTACGTGGACGCGGCGGCGAAGGCGCTCGTCCGTCCACTCGAGCGGCGGCTCGCCTCGGGCGGCAGGCTCGACGCTGGCTTCGCCAAGGAGTACCTGCGGCTGACCGCCGAGGCCCTCGGCCCCCGCGCCCGCAGCCCGCGCCTTCTGCTCAAGACCCGCGCGGTGGTCCTGGGCGACGCGAAGCTCAGCCCGCTCGTGGACGCCCTCGACGCCGCGGTGCGCCCCATCAAGTCCGAGGTGCACCTCGCCGACGAGACCTGGCCACTGGACCGCTTCCCCGAGCTGGGCGGGGTGGTCTTCCTGCGCCTGCCCCAGCTGCGGCACCTGGAGGCGCACCCGGCGCTCTTCGGTCCGGCGGCGCTCGCCGAGCTGCGCGCCCTGGCCCCCACCTCCCGGGCGTTCGTCTTCGGCCTGCGCCGCAGCCCGCGCACCGACCTCTACGTCTTCGCCGGCGCCGACGAGGCCGCGCTCAAGGAGGCGCTCGACGCGTTCCTGCGCTTCGACCAGCGATTCGAGGGGACGGGCATCGTGCTGCCCGGGCGCGGCGCAGCGAAGCGCTGAGGCTCAACGGGAGCGCGCGCGCAGGGTCAGGTACCGGTCCGAGGCCGCGAAGCGCAGCAGCTCGGCGAGCTCGTCCTCGCTGTCGCGCTTGGCGCGCAGCGCGGTGACCGCGGGGGCCACGCCGCCAGCGACGAGCAGGCCCACGCGGTTGGAGGTGTGGCGCGCCCCGGCGTTGAGGTCGTCCAGGGTGATGTCCCGCCGCTCCATGGTGGAGAGCAGCTGGCCGATGCGCTCGTCCGCCTTCTCCGGGATCTTGCGGACCAGCTCGCGGGCGTCGGGGGAGTAGGGCCGCACGTCGTCGATGATCTGCCGCAGCGCCTCCAGGCAGTCCTCGAGGCGATCCACGGCCATCAGGCGCAGCGCCACCATCTCCGGGCGGAAGGTCACCAGCGCGCGTCCGGCGAAGAACCTCAGCTGGGCCAGCGACAGCCGCTTCCCGATGGCCGCGCGCCCGACCAGGATCTGCGGGGGGTCGGTGTTGATGGCGCGCAGCGGCGGGGTGTCGCCCGCCCCGACCCCGACGTCCGGGGAGCGCAGCCCCAGGACCCGGACCGCCGCGAGCAGCGCCTCTCCGGTCACCCGGGCCCCCGGGCTCTCCTCCATCGAGAACGCCCGGCGCACGCCCGCTTCCTTGGGGGTGGCGGCGTCCAGGCTGGCGAAGGCCGGGCCGACGATGGTGAACAGCTCCGCGCCGGCGCCGCGCAGGTCCGGGTGGCGCAGCGCGCTCCAGTCGGTGGCGCCCAGCGTGAACCGCGGCGCGAGCGGCTCGGCGAAGGGGTCGCCCTCCAGCGCCCGGGCGATCTCCTCCATCTGCGCCACCCGGGCGTGCTCGCGGCTGCGCTCGTAGTGCTCGGCGAGGGCGGCGTAGGAGGCGGCGTCCAGCGGGTGGTCCTGCACGCGCTGGAGCAGCTTCGGCTCCTCGGACGAGCGCTTCCGGGGACGCTTGCGGTCCCGGGCGTGCGGCTCGGGCGCGACCGGCGAAGCGGTGAGCGGGGTGTCGTTCGAGTCCGACGACGCCGCGGCCGCCTCCGCGGTCCGCTCGTCGGCGATGGCCACGATGTCCC
>CAZAIE010000369.1:0-6993 GCA_964485035.1 uncultured Myxococcaceae bacterium
CCTCCAAAAGCACCCCCGCGGACTGCAGCTGCCCCGCCTTGCGCCCCAGCAGCGCCTCCAGCTTCCGCGTCCGCGTGGCGAGCACCTCCTCGGTCTCCTGCTGCGCCGCCACGTCGATGCCCACCGTGACCACCAGCCCGGACCCGTAAAGCACCTCCGGCGCGAGGTTCGCCTCCAGCCACCCGCGGGTCGCCGAGAGGTACGCGGGGAAGCGCTCCTCCAACGACTGGGTGGCGACGGTGGTCAGCGGCGTCGCCAGCGCCGCGGTCACGTCGTAGCCCCGGGTCTCGGCCAGGGTGCGCAGCACGCGGTCGCGCCGCTGCCTGGCCCGCTCCGGGAAGCGGTCGGGGGCGAAGCGCGCCGGGGCCGGGAGGATCGCCGCCAGCGTCGCCGCCTCGGCCAGCCCCAGGTCCTTCGCGTCCTTGCCGAAGTAGTGCCGCGCCGCCGCCTGGAACCCGCAGATCGACAGGCCGCCGCGCTGCCCCAGGTAGGGCGCGTCCAGGTACATCTGCAGCACCCCGTCCTTGCCCAGGTGCCGGTCGATGGCCAGCGCCATCACCGTCTCCCGCACCTTGCGCGCCAGCGTCTTCTCCCGCCGCCCGGCCATCGCCCGCGCGACCTGCATGGTGAGCGTGCTGCCGCCCTGCGCCCACGAGCGCTCGCGCGCGTTGGCCACCACCGCCCGCAGCGCCGCGGTGAAGTTCACGCCCCGGTGCTCGCGGAACTCGCGGTCCTCGGCGGCGATGATGGCGTGCACGAGGTGCGTCGGCGCCTCGGCGAGGGGCAGGTGCTCGCGAACCTCCCCGGTGGGCCCCACCACCCAGCCCAGCAGCAGCGGCTCCAGCGCTGGCCCCGCGCGCGGCACGACCTGGCCCGACCTCTCGCAGTACTCACCTGGATCCTCGGCAGGGCAGCGCTCTCTGTATCCGCGCGCTTGTGCCTCGGCCACCCGCTTCCACGCCGGCGCGTCCAGGGGCACCGGCTGCGAGTACACCCGCGCAGGGAAGCTCCAGCCGGCGTGGGCGACGCGGTGATCCCGGTGCGCCTCCACCAGGATGATCGACTGGTCCCACCAGCCCTTCACCATCCGCCCCAGCGGCAGCGAGGCCAGCGCCAGCAGTGCGAGCACGGCCAGCAGCACCCGCCGGCGCGTCCAGCGCAGCGGCGACGGTGGGAACGGCGATTCGACGCTCTCGGGCTCCACTTCGCGACTCCTCGTCCCGTGAAGGGGGCGCACCTTGCTCCCTTGCGCCCCGGCGATCAAGCCACCGGGCGGGGTGAGTCCTTCTCCCGGCTGTGGCACGGGTCCCTTGACCAGGTGTTGTAGCGTTCCCGCCATGCTCTCCCGCCTCGCGCTGCTCTGCCTCCTCCTCCCGGGTTGCGCCTCCCCTCTGGTGGCCGGAGCGGACGCAGGACCTGGCGCCGTCGATGCCACCAGCCAGGTTCCTGGCCACGATGCTGCTGACATGGACGCCTCGGTGGCCCCCGACGCCTCGAGCCTCGATGCGGCGGGCCCCAGCGACGCGGCAGCGTCCTGCGACGCCTCGGCTCCCGCGGCCAGACTCGTGTTCGTCGGTGACTTCGAGGCCCCCGGAGACTTCACGCCCGGGAGCACCTACTCCCAGTTCAGCGAGAACGTGGACACCTGCGAGCACGACCAGACGTGCACCACCGACTCCCTGGCCATCGTGACCACTCCGGTGCGCCGCGGGACGCGGGCGCTGCGGGTGACCTTGAGGAGCAGCGACGTCCAGGACACGAGCGGCACGCGCGCCGAGCTCCAGACCGGCAGCCACTACGAGACCACGCTCGAGGAGGACTACTGGTACGGCTGGAGCGTCTTCGTACCCCCGGACTGGGTCGGAGGGGAGGACCAGAAGGTGGTCCACCAATGGCACACGGGAGGAGGAAACCCGGGCGGCAGCCCCATCATCGGCCTGCGCATCCGGCGCGGGAGCTGGCAGCTCACGCGCGAGTTCGAGGAGGGCAGCGCGATCGAGCTCTGGAACGGCGGGCCCGTCGCGCGGGGCGCCTGGACCGACTGGGTGCTGCACGTGCGCTGGTCGCCGCGCTCCACCGGCCACTTCACTGCCTGGAAGGACGGGCAGGTGGTGCACCAGGAGGACGGTCCGAACATGAACGCCGGCACGACTTCCGGCGGCCACTACCAGAAGCTGGGGATGTACGGGACCTTCCCCGGGACCATCACGGAGCGGGTCCTCTACTACGACGAGGTCCGGGTGGCGAAGGGACCGGACGGCTACGCGCTGGTCGCCCCCTGACCCTCACTCGACGAGGGTGCGGACCGCGTCGCCGGAGATCTCCAGGACCTGGATCTTCCGGTCGGGCTTCTCCAGCGCCTTCGAGAGCGCGACGTCGATGCGCCACACCTTCCCGCCACACGCCGCGCTGATGCCTCCGTCCTGGATGGTGTGCCCCACCACCAGCCGCTTCACCTGCAGCCGCTCCAGGGTCCGGGCGAGGTCGGCGCACGCGGCCTCGTCGACCTGCGGGTGCCCGTAGCGCCGCGTCCACATGGGCGAGTCCCGGTTGGAGACGACGTGGGCGGGCGCCTGGCCGCTCTTCCCCGACATCCAGTCGCGAACCTCCTGGTTCATCCGGTCGAGGCCGTAGTCCAGGTGGTGCGGCAGGAGTCCGCCGTGCACGAAGACGGTGTCGCCCACCACCGCGATGGTGTCCCGCCGGGCAAACCGCGCGGCGTACTCACCCCCGGGCAGGAACGCAGCGGCCCGGCCGCGCTGCTCGGGTGAGTAGCTGGCGGCCCTCGGCGCGGCGGCGAGGTCGTCGAATGCGGCGAGCTGCCCCGGGGTCGCGTAGCGGTAGTCCCCCTGCACGTTGAGCGCCTCGTGGTTCCCGTTGAGGACGTGCACCGCCCCGCCCGCGGCCTTGGCCTCGACCGCGAGCCGCTCGAGGAGGTCGAGCACCGCCCGCTCGTCCGCGCCCCGGTCGGTCTGGTCACCGGTCTGGACGACCACCAGCGCGCCGCCAATCCACCGATCTTCCGGGCCGATGGCCCCCGCCAGGCGGAGCGCGGCGCGTGCCGCCTCGAGGTCGCCGTGCAGGTCGCCGATGGCCACCAGCCGGGACCCGCCCGGGTAGCGCGCGGAGAGCCCCGCGTCGGGCCCCGCCGGGCGTTCCGGGGCGCGCCGGCAGGCGGCCGAGGGGAACGCCAAGAGCAGGGTCAGGAGCAGGGCGGAGCGCATGGCCTGAGACCGTACCGGAACTTGCCCGCCCCGTCCGCCGGCTCGATGATCGCCCCGTGCGCTCCCTCTTCTATTCCGGAACCGAGATCCTCCCCGTCCACCTTCCGGACGGCTCGCAGCTCATCCTCCCCCCCGACGTGCGTCCGGGTGTCCCCGACGTTCGCGACGCGGTCATCCGGGCGCTGGAGCAGCCGGTGGACGGCAAGCCCATCGACGAGCGGGTGAACGAGCGCTCGCGGGTGCTGCTGGTGTTCGACCCGCCCGCCTTCCCGGTCCCGCCGCTGCGGGTGGACCCGCGCCTCGCCGCGGTGGAGGCCATCCTCTCGTGCCTGGACGACCGAGGCCTGCCGTTGCAGAACGTGTCGCTGCTCTGCGCTTCGGGGCTCACGCGGCAGTTCCGCAGCACCGAGATCGCCCGGGTCGCCGGGGTCCCCGCGCTGGCCTCACACGAGGCGCACTGTCACGACTGCGAGGCCATCGACCAGCTCGCGCGGCTGGGCGCGACCCCCGAGGGCGAGGAGGTCGAGGTCAACGCGGCGCTCACCCGCGCGGACGTGGTGATCACCCTCTCGCTGGCCCAAGCCCCGGTGCAGGGCGGCTGGACCACGCTGATGCCCGGCGTCGCCTCCACGGCCAGCGCGCGCGCGTTCCTCACGGCGCAGAACCTGGCCTACGGCCCCGGCGCCTTCGACCCCGCCTCCGGGTTCCAGCAGGCCATCCGGCGCGCAGGCACCGTCATCTCCCAGAAGGTGGACCTGCTGCACGTCGAGCTGGCGCTGGACACGCGGCTCTGGTTCAAGCCGGTCATCGACCTCCTCAGGCAGGGCGAGGTCCCCGCGCCCATCGTCGCCTGGGACCGGATCCCCGAGCCCATCCGCGCGCGCGCCTCGCGGCTGTTCCACTCGGAGTACCAGACGCTGGGGGCGGCGGCCGGCTCGGTCGATGCGGCCCACGAGGCGGTCTGCCGGCTGCTGCGCGCGCGCACGTACACCGAGGTGGACCAGCAGACCGACGTGGTGGTGCTGGGGGTGCCGGCGGTCGCGCCGCACACGCTCAACAGCTACGACAACCCGGTGCTGGCGGTGACCTCCGCCTTCGGGAACATCCTGGCGTGGCACACCGGCAAGCCGCTTCTGAGGAAGGGCGGCTCGGTGGTGCTGCTCTCTCCGCTGCCGCTGCGCTTCGACACCCCCACGCACCTGCCCTTCCAGGGCTTCTTCGAGAAGGTGCTGCCCGAGACCCGCGACCCCTCGGAGATGGCCCGGCACTGGGAGACGCTGTTCGCAGGACGCCCGGAGTACGTCTCCGCGTACCGGCGCCGCCACGCCTACCACGGGCTGCAACCGTTCCACGCGTGGTACCAGGCCTGGAACGCGCTCTCCCAGGTCGGCCACGTCTTCGTGGTGGGCGCAGATCCCAAGGTCGCGCAGCGCTTCGGGTTCGAGGCGGTCTCCAACGTGGAGGTGGCCATCCAGGCGGCGCGCGAGCACGCCGGGAAGGACGCGCGTATCGCCGCGCCGGTGCTGCCGCCCGCGTTCGGCATAGCCGTGCGGTGAGATCCTCCACGCTGGTTTCAAGAATTGGGAACACCCAACCCGGGTTACGTGGCCGCGAGCTCGGGGCGTGAGATCGAGGGAAGCCCCGCGCGGCCACTCCGATTTTTTGCACGCCCCCCTGGATGACCACCCCGGGGGCTTTGAAGGGGAAGAGTCTTCAGGGTTCCGTCGTCGAAGCGTCACCCGGAGGAAGGGGGGCCCTTCGGCCCCCGCGCGGCTCTCCTTGCGGGCTGCCTCGTCACCCGAGGCGAATGAACCTGCACGCGGCCTACGCGCGCGGCGCCTCGCGGCGCCCTCTTCGGACCATGGTTGGCTTCGACCGTCTTGGAGGCGCACGCCTCGCAGGGCGTCACCCATGGGGGAAACCTGGCTTCTGTCGAAGGCCTTCCCTGGGAGAAGTGTTCCCTTCCAGGCCCGGAGCACACCAGGAAGGTCTCAGGATCCCGTCCGGGCACCCTGCGGTACCCCTACACTGGCCAAAATCGGAGTGGCCGCGCGCGGCTCTCCTCGATCTCACGCCCCGAGCTCGCGGCCACGTAACCCGGGTTGGGCCTTCCAAGTTTGGGTGGGCGAGCGCTCGCTCGGTCTCGAGACGGACACCCATTGGAGGAACTGACCGACCCGCGTGGATCAGCGGCGCTCGGCTGGTAGTCGGACCCTCGCGGCACACAGGTCCCCAAGCGGGTTGGAAGACGAGAGATGGGCCCCGGGCGCGAGGTGTGGTACCTGTCCGGCCCCAACGGAGACACCATGGACGCCCTGACCGCCATCGCCAGCCGACACAGCACCCGCAGCTTCACCCACCAACCGGTCTCCCGGGAGCAGCTCGAGGCCATCGTCGACGCCGGCCGCCACGCGCCCACCGCGCGCAACGACCAGCCCTGGCAGTTCGTGGTGGTGGCCGAGGCGGCCACCCGCAAGCGCCTCGCCGAGCTGACCGAGGGCGGCGGGGCCTTCCTCGCCGACGCGCCGGCGTGCATCGCGGTCTTCTGCAAGGAGGGCAAGTACTTCCTAGAGGACGGCTGCAACGCCGCCACCTCGATGCTCATCGCCGCCACCGCACTCGGGCTGCAGTCCTGCTGGGTCGCCGGCGACAAGAAGCCCTACGCCAACGCGGTGCAGACCCTGCTCTTCGCGCCCGAGGGGATGCGCCTGGTGGCCCTGCTGGCCATCGGCCACGCGACGGATGGCGGCTCGCCCACCCCCAAGCGCCCGCTCGCAGACGTGCTCCGCTGGGAGCGCTTCTAGCCGAAGCCCCACGGCGCCGGAGCGGTGACGTTCCGGCGCACCATCCACGCGAACAGATCGACCGGACACTCCTCGAGGGAGCGCTCCCTGCATCACTCCGTTCGCGGCTCGATAGCCGAGCGTTCGACGAGCAGCGTGCGAGTAGGTGCACTGGAACCTGAAGCCGTTCGCACTGGCGCTCGGGCCCTCCTGCACGGGCCGGTCTCTCACTCCCCTGACTTCGAGAGCAGTCCCTCCAGGCGACAGTCTCCTGCCAAGACGCTGTCAGGAGCCGGGCGCTACACCGTCTTCGCGCCGGACTTCCCCGGCGAGGACAGGAGCCCCCGATGCAGCCCATCCAGTACGTCGTCCCCATGGTCGTCACCCCCAAGGTCGCCGAAGCCCGCGACTTCTACGTGAAGCACTTCGGCCTGAAGGTGTCCTTCGACTGCCAGTGGTACGCCTCGCTCAAGACGCCCTCCGGGGCGCACGGCGAGTTCGAGATCGCCTTCCGCGAGCCGCGCGGCGACGAGCCCTGCTGCACCGGCGGCCTCAGCTTCGGCCTGCAGGTCGCCGACGCCGACCAGGAGCTCGCCCGGCTGCGCGCCGCGGGGGTCCCCATCGTCCGCGACATCTGCGACAACCCCTGGGGAGACCGGGCCTTCGTCGTCGCCGACCCGGCCGGCGTCGGGCTCTACGTCTTCCACCCCATCGAGCCGAGCGCCGAGTTCCGGCAGTATTCGAGGTCCTAGGCTTCCCATGCGCCGCGCCGACCGCCTCTTCGAACTGGTCCAACTCCTCCGCCGCCGCCGCGTCACCACCGCGGCCGCGCTGGCGGAGGCGCTGGAGGTGTCGGAGCGGACCGTCTACCGCGACATACAGGACCTCGTCCGCTCCGGGGTGCCGATCCAGGGCGAGGCGGGGGTGGGGTACGCGCTGGCGAAAAACTACTCCCTGCCCTGTCTCTTATACACATCTCCGAGCCC
>CAZAIE010000370.1:0-4438 GCA_964485035.1 uncultured Myxococcaceae bacterium
GAAGACCACCGCCAGGCCCGCGCCGTACTCCCGCCGCAGCAGCCGCGCATGCGCGAGCAGCGGGCTCGCCACCTCGCCGAACGCGGGCGCGAGCTCGGGCCGGTAGCGGCGGACGTACTCCACCACCACCGGACAGGCCGAGGAGAGCCGCAGGCCGGGCGTCCCGTCGGAGAGCCGCTCCGCGACCGCGGCGGTCACCTCCTCTGCCCCCAGCGCCGTCTCGCTCACCAGCCCGAAGCCGAGGCGCTCGAGCGCGTACGCCATCTGGCCGGGCAGCACGCCCGGAAACTCGCTCAGCCAGGAGGGCGCGAGCGAGACCGCGACCTTCGGCGCACGAGCGAGCAGGCTCTGGGCGCGCTTGAGGTCGTCGCGCACGCGCTTGGCGCCGAAGCTGCAGACTCCCACGCAGCGCCCGCACACCACGCACCGCTCGGGCATCACCTCCGCCGAGCCGTCCACGATGCGGATGGCCTTCACCGGGCACTGGCGGACGCACTTGTAGCAGTCCTGGCACTGGCTCTTCTGGCTGTAGACCGGACGCAGGCAGTCCATGGCGGCCTCAGCGTCCGCCCACGGCGGCGTGCAGCAGGTCGAGCACCGTCCCCGCGTCCACCTCGTGGTGCACCACCCCGTCCACGGTGATGTTGGGGCCTCGCCGGCAGTGGCCCGCGCAGCGCGTGCCGCACAGCCGCACGCGGCCTCCCAGCCCCTCGCGCGCCACCGCCTCCTGCAGCGCCAGCACGATTGCGCGGTTCCCGCGCGCGAAGCACGAACTGCCCATGCACACCGACATCTCGACCCGGGGCTCTTCGACCACGACCCTGCTCCCTCTCCCCCCGTGTCCGCGTCACCCCGGGGCGGCGGGCCGACCACGCCCGCCACCCCGGACCCTGCAACCTTCCCGACCGTCCCGACCGTCCGGACTAGGCGACCTTGCGCGCCTCGGCTGCTCCGGCCACGCGTCCCTCGAAGGCGCGCAGGTAGAGCGCGCGGATCTCCTCGAGCAGCGGGTAGCGCGGGTTGCAGCCGGTGCACTGGTCGTCGAAGGCCTGCTCGACCAGCGTGTCCAGCCCGGCGCGGAAGCGCGCCTCGTCCACTCCCGCCTCGCGGATGCTCAGCGGCAGGTCCAGCGACCGCTTCAGCTCAGCGATGGCCTGGCAGAGCGCCTCGACCAGCGCCGCGTCGTCCCGGCCCGCCAGCCCCAGGTGCCGCGCGATGCGCGCGTAGCGGGCGCGGGCGTTGGGGTACTCGTACTGCGGGAACGCCGCCTGCTTGCGCGGCGCCTCCACCGCGTTGAAGCGGATGACCTCCTCGATGAGCAGCGCGTTGGCCAGTCCGTGGGCCAGGTGGTGCGTCGCGCCCAGCTTGTGGGCCATGGAGTGGCACAGCCCGAGGAAGGCGTTGGCGAAGGCCATCCCCGCCATGGTCGCCGCGTCGTGCACCCGCTCGCGCGCCCGGCCGTCGTCGCCGTCGCGGTACGCCAGGGGGAGGTTCTCGAAGATGAGGCGGATGGCCTCCAGCGCGAGCGCGTCGGTGTAGGGGCTGGCGGTGACCGCGACGAACGCCTCCAGCGCGTGGGTGAGCGCGTCGATGCCGGAGTAGGCCGTGAGCCGGCGGGGCATGGCCATCACCAGGTCCGCGTCGCAGATGGCGATGGTGGGCGTCAGCTCGTAGTCGGCGATGGGGTGCTTCTGGCCGGTGGTCTCGTCGGTGATCACCGCGAAGGGCGTCACCTCCGAGCCAGTGCCGGAGGTGGTGGGGATGGCCACCAGCGCCGCCTTCTGCCCCAGCTTGGGGAAGGGGTAGATGCGCTTGCGGATGTCCATGAAGCGCAGCGCGATGTCCTCGAAGCGGACCTCGGGGTGCTCGTAGAGCAGCCACATGATCTTCGCGGCGTCCATGGGCGAGCCGCCCCCCACGGCGACGATGACGTCCGGGCGGAAGGACTCCATCCGCGCCACGCCCCGGCGCGCGGTGGCGAGGTCGGGGTCGGGCAGCACGTCGGAGAAGACCTCGCAGGAGAGCCCCTGGGCCTCGAGCGCGCGGGTCACCTTCTCCACCACGCCCAGCTCGACCAGCGGGCGGTCGGTGACCACGAAGGCCCGGCGCCGCCCTGCGAGATCGGCGAGGGCCACCGGCAGGCAGCCGCGCTTGAAGTAGACGCGCGGGGGGACCCGGAACCAGAGCATGTTCTCCCGCCGCTCCGTCACCGTCTTCACGTTGAGCAGCTGGTCGATGCCCACGTTCTCGCTCACCACGTTGCCGCCCCAGCTCCCGCAACCCAGCGTGAGCGAAGGCGCAAGCCCGAAGTTGTAGACGTCGCCGATGGCGCCCTGGCTCGCCGGTTGGTTCACCAGCACGCGGCCGGTCTCCAGCGCGCGGCCGTACTGCTCGATGCGGCCGGTGTTGCGCGGCGAGGTGTGGAGCACCGAGGTGTGGCCCATGCCCGCGAAGCGGACCAGCCGTCGCGCCGTCTCCACTGCCGCGTCGAAGTCGGGCGCGCGGTAGAGCGCGAGGATGGGCGAGAGCTTCTCCCAGCTCAGCGGCTCCCCTTCGCCGATCTCCTCGGCCTCGGCCAGCAGGATGCGGGTGCCCTCGGGGACGGTGAAGCCCGCAAGCTGGGCGAGCTTCGCGGCCGGTTGCCCCACGATGCCCGCGTTCAGCTTGCCGTCCTTGCCGATGAGCGCGCGGAGCAGGTCGCGCTCCTTGCCCTCGACCAGCCACGCCCCGCGGGCCAGGAACTCGGCCTTCACCGCGGCGTAGGCCGCCTCCACCACCACCGCCGACTGCTCGGAGGCGCAGATCATCCCGTTGTCGAACGTCTTGCTGATGAGGATCGAGTTGACCGCGGTGCGCACGTCGGCGCTCTCGTCGATGACCGCGGGGGTGTTGCCCGCGCCCACGCCCACCGCCGGCTTGCCCGAGCTGTAGGCCGACTTGACCATCCCCGGGCCGCCGGTCGCGAGGATGAGCGCCACGCCGGCGTGGGACATCAGCGCGCGGCTCACCTCCACGGTGGGGTCCTCCAGGCAGCAGACCAGGCCGTCCGGCGCCCCGGCCGCGACCGCGGCCTCGTTGATCAGCCGCGCGGTCTCCAGCGTGCAGCGCCGGGCCTTGGGGTGCGGGCAGAAGACGATGGCGTTGCGGGTCTTCAGCGCGAGCAGCGACTTGAAGGCCGTGGTGGACGTCGGGTTGGTCACCGGGACGATGCCCGCGAGCACGCCCAGCGGCTCGGCGATCTTGCGGACGCCGCTGGCCGCGTCGTGGTCGACCACGCCCACCGTGCGGGCGTGCTTGTACTTGTTGAAGACGAACTCGGAGGCGAAGTGGTTCTTGATGACCTTGTCCTCCACCACGCCCATCCCCGTCTCCTCGACAGCGAGGCGCGCAAGCCGGATGCGCTGTGCGTTGACCGCCAGCGCGGCCCGGCGGAAGACCTCGTCCACCTGCTCCTGGGAGAAGCCCGCGTAGCGCCGCTGGGCCTCGCTGGCCCGCGCCACCACCGCCTCCACCGGCTCGACGGCCGGGCGGGTCGTCACCGCGTGGACCAGCTCGTTCTTGCTCTTGCGCTCGTTGCTCACGACGTACTCCTCCTGTTGCGGCGGGCGTGGGCCTGCCGCGGTTGACCCCGGTCGGCGACCGGGGCGCACTGACATCGATGGACGGCTACTCCTCCCCGGCCTCCCCGCCCGTCGGCGACCTGCCCGCATCGGCCTGGGCGAGCATCACCGAGAGCACCGCGAGGCCAGCGGCGAGGTCCTCGCGCTGGACCACCACGTGGTCGGGGACCCGGAGCTTGACCGGGGTGAAGTTCCAGATGGCCTGGATGCCGGCGGCGACCAGCGCCTCGGCGGCCTCCTGCGCGGCCTCGGCCGGGACGGTGAGGATGGCCATGCGCACGTGCAGCCGTCCGGCGAGGTCCGCGAGGCGGTCCATGGCCATCACCGGCTTGCCGGCGACCTCGGTGCCCACCCGCGCCGGGCTGACGTCGAAGCCGGCCACCAGGCAGAGGCCGTGGAGGTGGAAGCCGTCGTAGCTGAGCAGCGCGCTCCCCAGGTGCCCCACCCCGACCACCACCGCGTCGCGGGTGTTGTTCCAGTTCAGGAAGGCCTCGATGCGCTCGATCGACTCGGCGACGTCGAAGCCCACCCGGGGCCGACCCACGAGGCCGGTGTAGGCGAGGTCCTTGCGAACCTGGATGGACTCGAGCTTGAGCTCGGTCGCCAGGTGCGTCCCCGAGACCGTCTTCCACCCCGTCCCCTGCAGCTTGCGCAGCAGGTAGAGGTACGCAGGGAGCCTACGGACCACGGGGAGCGGAGCGGAACGGTCGAGAGGAGGAATCATCGGGTGGCTCCATCGATTCGCCACTTGGCGTATCGATATTTTCGAATCGATATATTTCTACCGAGTGTCGGCGATGGCAAGCGGCATTTTCCGA